>DASYTX010000331.1:0-8662 GCA_036001865.1 Terriglobales bacterium | reverse complement strand
GCTTCCGCCGGCAGGCCGTCGCGACTGAGTTCGGCACTCCACTGCGGATGGTCGGGCCGAGCGTGCCGCATTACAAAGCGGAACACGCGGCCTAGGAAGCGCTGCATGCCCTCGACGCCTGAATCCTGCCAGTCCATTTCTTTGTCGGGCGGCGCGGCGAAAAGGCTATAGAGGCGAGTCGAGTCGGCGCCGTAGCGGGCCACCATGTCGTCGGGCGAGACCACGTTGCCGCGGCTCTTCGACATCTTCACGCCCCCGCTCAGCACCATACCTTGGGTGAACAGCCGCTCGACGGGCTCGGATACTTTCACCAGGCCCATATCGCGCATGACCTTGGTCCAGAAACGCGAGTAAATGAGGTGGAGGATGGCGTGGTCCACGCCGCCGATGTACTGATCGATTGGGAACCAGTAATCGACCGCCGCTTTGTCAAATGGAGCGTGGTCTTCGCGGGCGCTGGTGTAGCGGTAGAAGTACCAGGACGAATCCACGAACGTGTCCATGGTGTCGGTCTCGCGCCGCGCAGGACCATCGCACTTGGAACATGTGGTGTTCACCCACTCCGGCAAGCTGGCCAGCGGTGACCGTCCCTGCAACGTGATCTCGACATTTTCCGGCAGGACGACTGGCAGGTCTTGCTCGCGCACGGGCACGATGCCGCAGCGGTCGCAGTAGAGCATGGGGATAGGCGTGCCCCAGTAGCGCTGCCGGGAGATGCCCCAGTCCTTGAGCCGGTAGGTAACGGCTGGCTTGCCGAAGCCGCGCTGCTGCGCGTATTCCGCCATTTTCTGCATGGCGTCGGTACAGGACAGCCCGGTGAACTGGCCTGAGTTAATCAGCAGGCTGTCGGTGCCGGTGTAGGGCAGTAGCGGCTCGTCCTCCTCTCCGGACGCCGGGGGCTCGCCTTGGCGGCGCGGCAGGATGACGACACGGATCTCCAGGTCGTATTTCTTGGCGAAGTCGTAATCGCGCTCATCGTGCGCCGGCACGGACATGATGGCGCCGGTGCCGTACTCCATCACAATGTAGTTGGCCACCCAGATGGGCAGCTCCTCACCGTTAAACGGATTGATGGCGTAGCGACCGGAGAAGATACCGCGCTTTTCGATCGCGCCCACGTCGCCCTCCTCGCGGGCACGGCGCTGCTCAGCCATCAACTCCTCGACCGCGGCCAGCAGTTCGGGGTTGTTGCCGATCAGGTCGCTTACGATGGGATGCTCTGGCGCAAGCTGGATGGAGGTAGCGCCGAAGATCGTGTCGATTCGCGTAGTGAAGACGGTGATGGTGTCGCCGGCCTTGCCCACGGGACCGTCGAGCTTGAAATCGACGAGCGCGCCTTCGCTGCGACCGATCCAGTTGCGTTGCATGGTGCGCACTTTTTCCGGCCAGCCAGGAAGACGCTCGATGCCGTCCAGCAGCTCCTGAGCGTAGTCGGTGATGCGCAGGAACCACTGCTCGAGTTCGCGTTGCTCGACCAGCGTCTCTGTGTGGCGCCAGCAATAGCCCCCCGCCACCTGCTCGTTGGCCAGCACGGTGGCGCACTCCGGACACCAGTTCACCTTGCTCTTCTTGCGGTAGGCAAGGCCGCGCTCCCACATCTTGAGGAAGAACCATTGGTTCCACTTGTAGTAGTCGGGCAGGCAGGTGGTGACCTCGGTGGCCCAGTCGTAAGCGAAGCCCAGACGCTTCATCTGGGACTTCATGTGTGCGATGTTGCCCAGGGTCCACTTCTTGGGCGGCACCCCAGCCTGGATGGCGGCATTCTCGGCGGGCAGGCCGAAGGCGTCCCAGCCCATGGGGTGGAGGACGTTGTAGCCCTTCATCCACATGTGGCGAGCGAGCGCGTCACCGATGGAATAGTTGCGCACGTGCCCCATGTGCAGCGCGCCCGAGGGATAGGGCAGCATCTCGACCACGTAGTACTTCTTGCGTGGCGAGTCGTAAGGTTCGGCGCGGTAGAGGTCGGAATCGGCAGCCCAGCGCGCGGCCCATTTTTCCTCGATCCGGTGGGGCTCGTAGCGGTCGGCAATGGGCGCGGCAGGTTTCGTTTCCGCGGTAGGCTTCGGGTTGGTGATTTTGGCCATGAAACGCAGCGTGGGAAATTGTTTTCTATTGTAGCGATAATGCGGCCCAACGACTAACCACGTGCCCGACGGCGGGTGACCGCCTGCTCAGCAAGCACCAACCGCTTCAACGCATCTACATTTCGCCGGTCGTCGCCAGGTGCGTCGATCGGGGTTTCGGCAATGAAGGCGGCGTGTGCCAAGCGGCGGTCGTTCAACAATCGCCGGAACGGATCAAGCCCGATAGTTCCCTGCCCGATGTGCTGGTGGCGGTCCAGGCGCGACCCGCGGGGCGCTTTGGCGTCGTTACAATGCCAGACGGGAATGTTCTCGAGGCCGATGGTGCGGTCGATCTGGCCGAGCGTGTCCTCGTATCCGCGCTCATCCAGGATGTCGTAGCCGGCGACGTGTATGTGACAAGTGTCCATGCAGGCGGCTACGGGAATGTGCTCGCGCAGCACGGTGACCAGTGCCGACACCTGCTCGAACGTGCCGCCCAGCGAGTACTCCGCCCCAGCGGTGTGCTCGATGAGGATGGTCAGCGTCGTTTCGCTCAGGTCGATGCCCTCGGTCGCTAGCCGGATAGCGTTTGCGGCACGCGCCAGGCCTTCCGCATGGCTGGCGCCACGAAACGAGCCGGGGTGGACAACTAGATACTCGGCGCACAGCGCGACTGCTCGCTCCACTTCCCCGCGCAGGGCCGCGATAGTCTTGTTGTAGAACCCCGGGTTGGTGGCGGCGAGGTTGAGCAGATAGCCGGCGTGGATGACCAGCGGCTTGAGATCGTACTTTTCCCGCAGGCGAGACATCACTGCGCACTGGTTGTGAGTCAACGTGTATGGCTTCCACTGGCGCGGGCTCGAAGAAAAGATTTGGAAAGTGTTGCAGCCTAAACGATAAGCGCGCTCGGCTGCATTCTCCACGCCTCCTGCAACTGACGTGTGAATGCCGATGCGCCGGCTGGTCAGCAGCGGCGGACGCTTGGGCGGCGGTCGCTTGAAAATGTCCTGTTCCCGGGCCATGCTGTGCGGCATGACAGGAGTTGGATGCAGGCGCTATTGCTCCGGCAGCAATTCCAGACTAGATGTGATCTGGAAGGCGGGGCTCAGCGAGCGGTAAACCGGGCATTTCTGCATGTACACACTGTGCACGCGTTCCACCGTCTCGCGGACGTCTTCCGGCGCGCGCAGCTTGTGAGTGATGTGCGCCCGCCTGATAACCAGCACTCCACTATCGTTTTCCACTTCGCCGCGGATTTCTGAGGTGAGGCGTCCTTCCTTAGCGTTGATCTTGCGCGCGTCCAGCGCGCCGGCAAAGGTGCCCTGCAGTCAACCGCCGAGCGCGGCGATGATATGGTCGATGGTGGTAGCGTGCACCTCCTTCACCCGGCTCATGTCGATGCCATAGTGCGCAGCGATCTCGCCGTGCAGCCCATAAATTACCGGCTGCGACTCTCCCGGCAAGTACGCAACACGCAGCGGGCCGCTCTTGCGCTCGATACGGACCTGCGAGACATAGGCCACGTCGGACATACCTCTCCCCCTTCGTGCAGAGTCCCCGGCATTCTACTCTCCTGTCCGGGACGCGCTGGCAAGATGATTGATTCAGTTAGCGCGCAAAGCTAGACTGTAGCTCTTTCTTGGGGGAGACCGATGCTGGTCGTAATGGGGGCGCACGCGACCGAGGAGCATGTTCGGGCAGTGTGCCAGAGGATTGAAGCTGCCGGCCTGCGGGCCCATCCCATACCGGGCGCGCAGCGCACAGCCATCGGGATCACCGGCAACCAGGGCATAGTAGAACTCGGCCTCGACGAGATGCCGGGCGTGGCCGAAGTCATCCGCGTCACCAAGCCCTACAAGCTGGTCAGCCGCGACCTCAAGGAAGACACCACGGTCATCCGCTTCCCTGGCACGGAGGCCTCGTTTGGCGGCATTGGTCTGGCCATCATCGCCGGGCCGTGCGCAGTGGAGAGCCGCGAGCAGGCCTTCGCCATCGCCCAGCGCGTGCGCCGTGCCGGAGCGCAGTTTTTCCGCGGTGGAGCCTACAAGCCCCGCACTTCGCCATATTCTTTCCAAGGGCTCGGCGAAGAAGGGCTACGCGTTCTCGCTGAGGTGCGTGAGCGCTTCGGGCTGCTGATCGTCACAGAAGCCATCGACAATGAGTCGCTGGATTTGGTGGAAGAGTACGCCGATGTAGTCCAGATCGGCGCCCGCAACATGCAGAACTTCTCCCTGCTGAAGCGCGCCGGACGGTCGCGCAAGCCGGTGCTGCTCAAGCGTGGTATGTCTGCCACGCTGGAAGAGTTCCTGATGGCGGCCGAGTACGTGATGAGCGAGGGCAACTACAACGTGGTCCTGTGCGAGCGCGGGGTACGCACCTTCGCCGACCACACGCGCAACACTCTGGACCTGAGCGTGGTACCGGCGGTGCATCGGCTTAGTCATCTGCCCATCATCGTAGACCCCAGCCACGGCACCGGCAAACGCAACAAGGTAACGCCGCTATCGCGTGCCGCTGTGGCGGTCGGCACCGACGGCTTGATCGTCGAAGTACACCACGACCCCGATCGCGCCCTCTCCGACGGCATGCAGTCGCTCTATCCTGACCAGTTCGACGAGCTCATGTCTGAGATCCGGCAGATTGCCGCCGTCGTCCGTCGGGAGGTTCCCGCTCCGGCCACACTCGTCCAACCGGCGACGGCCCGCTGATCTTGAATTTGAAAACACTTTCAGCCGCTATCCTCGCGCTGGTGTTGCTTCTCACCGGCTGCCGCGAAGAGCCGATGGCGGACCTGCAGCAGTACGCCTACGTAAGCAACGGCCGGAGCCATAGCGTTTCCGTCATCGACCTTTTCAGCTTCCGGGTGGTCAAAACAATTGCGGTGGGCCGCAATCCGACCGGAATTGTCGCCAGCCCGCGCAGGAATGAGATCTATGTCGCCAACGCCGATTCGCACAATGTGAGTGTGATTGACACGGAAAAACAGAGCGTAATAGCAACCATCGGCGTTCACCGCGCGCCGTATTTCCTGGACGTTTCGGCTGATGGCAGGCGGGCGTTCGTGGCCAACTCCGGCTCCGCCAATGTCTCCGTCATTGATCTGGAGGCCCGCGGCGTGCTGGCGACAATCGGAGTGGGGGCGTCTCCCGGCATCGTGCGCGTGTCACCCGACGGCCTAACAGCGGTGGTCTCGAACCGCGGCGGTAACTCCGTCTCACTAATCGACACGGACAAGAAAAAGGTGCGCGAGACCATCACCGTGTGCCAGCAGCCAGAGGACATCGCCATCCTGCCCGATTCCAGCAAAGCGTTTGTGGCCTGTACCGCATCGGCGCAGGTTGCGGCCATCGACCTGAAGCTGGGCAAGCTGCTGGTCATAATGGATGTCGGCAAGACCCCGATTGCTCTCGCACTCAAGCCCGATGGCGGCGAGCTTTTTGTGTGCAATTTCGACTCGGACAGCGTGTCAGTGATTAACACCGCCATGAACGATGTCACTGCCACTTACCTGATCGGACGCAGGCCCGTACGGGCAGTTGTGAATGCCGACAATTCCCTGCTCTACGTCAGCAATTACGGCTCGAATAGTGTGTCGGCGTTCAGCATTCTGGACGGAAAGATGGTGGCCTCCGTTCCGGTCGGCAGCAAGCCGGATGCGCTCGCCCTCGCGCCCAGCCAGAACCAACTGCTCATTGCCGACTCGCTTTCTGGCGACGTGGCCGTGATCCTCCGCCGCAAGCCGACCAGGACCAACCCCGCCGAGTTCGCGCTGTTCACCCTGGTCCCGGTGGGACTGCAGCCTAACCAGATCGCGGTGAAGGCGTTTGTGGCCCGGAAGCAATAGCGGGCTGTTTCGGGAGGACGACCGCGGATTTACGGTTCGGCAGAGGCTTTCACCGGTGTGGTCGGGGACGCAGCTGGGCGTCGCAATACCCTCTGCGCCAACGGCGCCAGCCATACTAGGAAACGGTAGCTCAGCAAAACTGCCAGAATGCTGCCATAGATTGCTGGTCGGCTGATGTCCTTCTTCACCAGCCACAGAAAGTGAATGACGCCGGCAGTGGCGCTCAGGTAGATCAGCCGATGCAGCCAGCGCCAACGACGGCCTCCCAGGCGCTGCACCATCTTCTGGGTCGAGGTCAGGGCCAATGGAATCAGCAGGACAAACGCCGTGAATCCTACAGTGATGAATGGGCGCTTGCCCACGTCCTTCAGCATGTCCTGGAGGTCGAAAAACTTGTCGAGCCAGAGGTAGGTGACAAAATGCAGGGAGCCGTAGAAGAAGGCAAACAGCCCCAGCATACGCCGAAAGCGAATCAGCCAAAGCAGTCCAGTAAGCTTGCGCACCGGGGTCACACTAAGCGTGATGAGCAGGAAGGTAAGAGTCCATTTGCCGGTCGAGTGAGTGATGACTTCGATGGGATTGGCGCCGAGCTGATCAGTGAAGCCCTTGCGCGCCAGCAGGCCCAGTGGAACCACACAAGCCAGAAAGACCAATGCTTTCAGCGCTCGCACCGTGCTTCGCTGCGGATTCCCTGATCTTCCGATCACCCGATCACCCGATCTCCCGATCTCCCGATCAAAAATTCTTTCTTAGGTCCATGCCCGAGTAAAGGCCTTGCACCTGGTCGGCGTAGCCGTTGAACATTAGGGTGGCGCGCTTGAAGAACTCGCCGATACGACGTTCCTTGGCCTGGCTCCAGCGCGGATGATCGACAGTGGGATTTACGTTGGAGTAGAACCCGTATTCGTTAGGCGCCGCCCGCATCCAGGTGGTCTGGGGCTCACTTTCCACGAACTTGATCTTCACCAGCGACTTGATGCTCTTGAAGCCGTACTTCCAAGGCACGATGATGCGTATGGGCGCGCCGTTCTGGTTGGGCAAGACCTCGCCGTAGAGACCAAAGCATAGGATGGCGAGCGGGTGCAGCGCTTCGTCCATGCGCAAGCCTTCGACATAAGGCCAGTCCAGCACGCCGGAGCGCTGGTTGGGCATCTGGCCTGGATCTAGGAGCGTAGTGAACTCGACGTATTTGGCTTTCGACGTGGGTTCGGCTCGATCGATCAGCACTTTCAGCGGGAAACCAATCCACGGAATCACCATGGACCACCCTTCCACGCAGCGCAGGCGGTAGACGCGCTCCTCCAGCACGGTCATGCGCACGATCTCGTCCACATCGTAGGTCTTCGGCTTCTTGCAGTGACCTTCGACCTTTACCGTCCAGGGACGCGTGCGCAGTGCACCGGCCTTGGCGGCGGGTGAATACTTGTCCGTGCCGTACTCGTAGAAGTTGTTGTAGTTGGTGATGTCTTTGAGGGGTGTGAGCTTCTCGTCAGTGCCGAACGGCCCCTTGACTGTATTCAGCTTGGTGCCTGCAAACGCCGGCATTGCGGCCGGCAACAGGAGCGAACCGCCGACCGCCACCGCCCCAGTAATGAAGTCGCGGCGGCGAAGGTAAGCCTGCTTTGGCGTGATTTCCGACGAACGGATATCTGGAGCGTTCTTCATCAACATGGCACAATCAGATCCTTGATTTCTTGCTGAAGTCCCTTGTATCCGATGCGCAGCCACAACCAAAGTTACAGAATCTGGGCGACGCAGAACATTACTCGTAGCGCAAAGCCTCGATAGGATCCAGCCGCGCTGCCTTTCGCGCCGGATAGAAGCCAAAGAAGATCCCAACCGCCATAGAGAACACGACGGCTATTCCGATGGCCAGCGGCGAGATCAACACCGCCCAGCCGAGCACGTTAGTGATGACCATGGACGACGCGACCCCGAAGATGATGCCCACAGCGCCACCCGCCAGGCTCAGCACCAGGGCCTCGATGAGGAACTGCCACTGCACGTCTTGCTCAGTAGCTCCAATGGCCATGCGGATACCTATCTCGCGCGTTCGCTCGGTCACCGAGACGAGCATGATGTTCATGATCCCGATGCCGCCCACCAGCAGCGAAACGCTGGCGATCGAAGCCAGCAGCAGGGTCATTACCCGCCCGGCCTGATCAGCGAGGTCGGCCATGTCGGCAAGATTGCGAACCATGAAGTCTTCATCCTGGCCCGGGCGGATGCGGTGCCGGTCGCGCAGCAGTTCGGTGATCTGCTGCTGAGCCACGTAGGTGGCATCCTTGGAAATGGCTGAGACCACGATCCAGCGCAGCCAGGTGTCGCCAGTGATCTTCTTCTGGTGGGTGGTCAGCGGGATAAAGATGGCGTCGTCCTGGTCGTCGCCCATGGCGGCCGATTGCCCTTTGGAGGTCAACACACCCACCACCGTGAACGGCAGGTTCTTGATACGGATGGTCTGTCCAACCGGATTGGTGGCGCCGAACAGGTTCTTGCGAATGGTCTCGCCGATTACGGCCACGTTGGCGGCGGCCGTAACATCAGGTTGAGTGAAGACTGACCCTGATTGCACCGGCCAGTTGCGTATGTCGAAGTACTGCGGCTCGGTACCCGAGATGCGCGTGAACCAGTTGTCATTTCCATAGACCACCTGAGCGGTAGCCTGGGTGCCGGGGGCCGCCGTCGTCACCGCCGGGCACTCACGCAGGATGGCCAGCATGTCGTCATAGACGAGCGTCTTGGTGGCGCCCCA
>DASYTX010000330.1:0-6244 GCA_036001865.1 Terriglobales bacterium | reverse complement strand
TTCAGGCCTTCGTCCTTGATGAAGACGTTAGGGTAGTGGCGGCTGCGCAGCAGCGGGGTGAAGCCTTCGCCTAGCGAGACCGGCTCGGCTTCCGGCAACAGTTCGGCATAGCGCCACATACTGGCGGCACGACCGGCGAGTGCGGCGGGAGAGAAGCGTGAGCCGAGAGCGCCCAGATCATAGCGGACGTAAAGCGCACCGGCGTCTTTCGGGCACACCGTGCACGGCTGTTCGGCTGGGAACCGCTCCGAGCATCTCGAGCACTCGAAGATTGTGATCGGCGCCAAGGCAGGGCAGTTTAGCAGACTGATTTGGATGTTCCAGGAACCAACCTATCCACCGAACTGGAGCTCACGCTCGGCATCAAGCCAGTTCTGCACTTCACGCCCGGGAGCACTGCCCCTGGCCAGATAGATCTCGTAGGCTCGTTTGCGGACCTCATCCTCCTCAACTTCAGCTAATTTCTCGAGGTCGAGGTAGAACTCATCTGGCTGATCGCTGCGCACAAAACCGAGCGAGCGTGCCAAGCGCCGCATGCCGATGTTCGTGGGCTCGGTTATTTCCCACAGGCGCCGCAGACCCAGTCGTCGCGCCTCCTTGATTAGTTCGGCCAACAATCGTTTGCCTAAGCCTTGATATCGGAAATCTTGATGGACAAACACAGCCACTTCAGCCGAAGGGCCGTCAGGGCAGAGCACCGCGTGCCCTACTATGCGGCCCTCAGCCACCAGCACAAAGCTGCGGCATCCGCTCAGTAAATCGAGCCAACGATCAAGGTTGCCGCGCGGCGGCAGGCCGAAGGCGGCTGCCTTGGGTTCAAAACTCCGGTACATTGCGGTCAGCTTCTCACGGTCCGCCGGTCCGCCTCGCCGCAATTCGATGCCCTGAGGAATTTCCCGCTGCTCCATCCTTCTCATGAGAGCTCCTGTTGGCCAAGACGGTTCTAAGCTTTCCAGATTGCACGGCAATGGAGCCGGATTCAGGAATTCGATCGCTGCCGTTTGAGATCATTGCCCAAGCTGAAACCTTCGTAACCTGCAAGCACCGGATGGCCCGGAAGAGCGGCAGCGTTGAATGCTAGAATCCACCCAGTGAAGTCGCCCATCCGCCTGCTCGCCGTAGATATCGACGGCACCCTGCTCGATCGCCAGTTCCAGATTTCCACCGCCAACCTCAACGCGCTGCGTCGCGCCCACGAGGGCGGCGTGGAGGTCGTTCTGGTCACCGGACGCCGGCACCAATTCGCCCTGCCGGTGGCCGAAGCACTCGGATTCGACCTCTGGCTGATCAGCTCTAATGGCGCAGTCACCCGCTCCAGCAAGGGCGAAAATTTTCACCGCGACCTGCTGCCGGCGGAAACAGCGCACACGGTCTGCCGGATGATGGACGATTTCCGCGGCAACCTCGTGTTGACTTTTGACCGCGAAGGCAAAGGCGCGCTGGTGCTCGAACGCGTCGATGAGCTGACCACCACCATCCGCCGCTGGGTGGAAAGCAATCTGCAGTTCATCGAGTTTGTGGTGCCCATCGAGAAGTCGCTCGACACCGACCCCGTGCAGGCGATGTTCTGCGGCAGCATGGCGCAGATGCAACCCGCAGAGGAGCGCCTGCGTGCCGGTCACCTGCAAGGACTGGTTACCGTTCTGAAGACCACCTACGAATTCCGCGACCTGACCATTGTGGACGTGCTCAACCACGGCTGCTCCAAGGGACACGCGCTGGAGCGCTGGGCGCGCCACCGCGGCTTCCGCCGGGAACAGGTCATGGCCATCGGTGATAACTATAACGACGTGGAAATGCTTGAGTTCGCCGGAGTACCCGTTATCATGGGCAATGCATCTGATGATTTGAAGCAGAACGGCTGGATGGCCACCTTGTCGAACGAGGAGAACGGCGTGGCCGCCGCCGTTAAGCAGGTACTGGGGATCGCTGCTGAACCCTAACTGGGTATCACGAAGAATGCTAATCGCAGAGAGAATCGGTGCTGCACTGGCGGTCATGGCGATCGCGGTGGCCGCCGCCGCCCAGACTGGGACTTCGGGTCAGGCGCCGATTGCCAGGTCGCAGGGCTTCACCGTCGTGCAGCGCGCCGTCCTGCGCAACGGGTTTTCCATCCAGCACGACCGCCGCCAGCAGATGCAAGACGTGACGCGCCTGTTTCTCTCAGGCAGTGGCTACGTGGATGTGCCTACTTCGGAGATCGCTGCGTTCGAACGCGAAAACATCCCTGTCCCGCCTGCTGGCGCGCCTTCGGCAGCCGGCGTCGACGAGCTGGTGCACCGCGCCAGCCAGCAACACAAGATTGACCCTGACCTGATCCACAGTCTGATCCGGGCCGAAAGCGGCTACAACCCGCGCGCGGTCTCGCCCAAGGGCGCCCAAGGCTTGATGCAACTGATGCCGCAAACCGCCTCCGAACTGGGGGTGAAAGATTCCTTTGCCCCGGCGGCGAACATCGACGGCGGCACACGCTACCTCAGCCAGCTACTGGCGCTTTACAACAATGACATGAAGAAGGCGCTGGCCGCCTACAACGCCGGACCGCAGCGCGTGGCGCAGTACCGCGGCGTGCCGCCCTACCGGGAGACGCGCAAGTACGTGTCCCGGGTGATCACGGATTTCAATCGCAAGAAGCTGGCGCAGCGGGCGAAGCAGCCGCAACTGAAAGCGGCCAAGCAGGGTGCCGCGACTCGCCAGGCCGCCGCTCCCTCCGCTCCCTAGTCGTCCTCATTCATGAGTAGAAACCGCCTTCTGATCACAGCACTCGCAGGCGCGGTCCTGGTGCTCCTCGTATATCTGCAGTTCCGCGCCTGGAAGGACTTCAACTGGGGAACATTCTGGGCGCACACACGAAGTGCCAACTTCCTCTACGTCGCGGCCGCGGTCGCGGTGATTTACATCAGTTACTGGTTGCGCGCCTGGCGCTGGCAAATTTTTCTCGCTCCCATGTGCCACACCACCTCGCGACGCCTGCTGGCACCCACCATGATCGGCTTTGCCGGACTGGCTCTGCTGGGACGGCCCGGCGAACTGGTGCGGCCCTACCTCATCGCCCGCCGCGAGAACCTGTCGCTCACATCCCAGTTGGGGGTCTGGACAGTAGAGCGCATCTTCGACCTCGGCGCGTTCACCGTCCTCCTCATCCTGGTCATTTTTCTCGCGCCCAACCTTCCTTACCTGGAGCAATTCCGCAGGGCAGGCTTCCTGTTGACGGCTTTGGTGGCAGGGATCGCAGCGGGGACGTTCGCGGTGCGCCGCAACCGCACCAGCGTAGCGAACGGGCTCGAAAGGCTACTGTCACCGCTCTCGCCCCGGATCGCGCGCGGCGTGGCGCACAAGATTGAGTCCTATGCCGACGGTCTGAATACCATCCGTGACGCTAAAGCGTTTCTTCAGTTGCTGGCAGTGTCGATGATCCTCTGGGTGCTGATCGTCGCCGCCGCCGTGCTGGTCATGCACGCCTACCCGCAGCCGTTACACGCCCTGCGATTTTCCGATGGCGTACTGGTCATCGGCTTAAGCATGCTGGGTTCGCTGGTACAACTGCCCGCCGTGGGCGGCGGCACTCAACTGGCGGTGATTGCCGGCCTGGCACACATATTCCGCGTACCCCAGGAGTTGGCAGTGAGCTGCGGCATCCTGCTTTGGATGGTCACCTTCGTCGCGATCACGCCCGTCGGACTCGCCCTGGCCCATCGCGAGCACGTTTCCTTCACCCGCATCTCGAAAGAAACCGAAGTCGTCGCCGGCGACTGACATAGCACAGTCCCCGGCTGAATCGCTGAACCCGCCTGTTACAATCGACTTTACATTCGGCCTGAGAGGACGTGCGGCAGCGTATCGATGAAGTGTCCGTTTTGCGGTCATGCCCATGACAAGGTAGTGGACTCGCGCGAGAGCAGAGAGGGCGAGTCAATCCGGCGACGGCGCGAGTGCCTGCGCTGCGAAAAGCGCTTCACCACCTACGAGCGCGTCGACGAGATCCCTTACATGGTCATCAAGAAAGACGGGCGCCGCGAAAAATTCGAGCGCCAGAAAGTCCTCTCCGGATTGCTGCGCGCCTGCGAAAAGCGTCCCGTCTCCATGAGCAAGCTGGAGGACATCGTCAACGAGGCCGAGTCCTTCGTCGTCGCCTCGCCCGAGCGCGAGCGCAAGACCAGCGAAATCGGCGAACTCATCATGAACCGCCTGCGCAAGCTCGACAAAGTCGCCTACGTCCGCTTCGCCTCCGTTTACCTCGATTTTACCGACGTCAAAGACTTCATGGCCGAACTCAAGGACCTGCTCAAGACCAAGGAAGGTGCTACGGCGGCACGCGCCCGCCGGTAAGCTGGTTACTTGAACGAATGAGTTGGTTCGTATCAGGGCACGACGGAACCTGTTCCGAGCGAAGTCGAGGGAAGTCTTGCGGTGCGGATGGATTGGTTCGTATCAGGGCACGACTTTAGTCGTGCCGCATCGGCAGCCGCAGAAGAGCGGCTTTAGCCGCTGAGGCTTGAGATTCTGTGTGGCCCAGCCGCCCTCGGCTGGGGGCCGTCAGACGCGCCAAGCATCACACCGATTGTCATCCCGAGCGAAGCGAGCGATCCAGGTTTTTCGGTTTTTTGCTAACGGCCAATAGCTAATAGCCAACATCTTCTTTTATGCCCACCACTCCAGCCCGCACCCCCGAACACGATCTCGAAGCCGCGCGCCCCGTGACCCACAAGGTCACCCTCATCCCCGGCGACGGCATCGGCCCCGAGGTCACCGACGCCGCCGTGCGCATCATCGCCGCCGCCGGCGTCAGCATCGAGTGGGAGCGGCAGCAGGCCGGCGCCACCGCCTACGAGAAGTACAAGGAATACCTCCCCAAGGACCTGATCGAGTCCATCGAGCGCAACTGCGTCGCTCTCAAGGGCCCCATCACCACCCCCATCGGCGAAGGCTTCCCCAGCGTCAACGTCGCCCTGCGCAAGCGCTTCGACCTTTACGCCAACGTCCGCCCCGTCCGTAACCTGCCCAGCGTGCCCACGCGCTATCCCGGGGTCAACCTGGTCATCATCCGCGAGAACACCGAAGGGCTCTACTCCGGCATCGAGCATGAAGTCGTCCCCGGCGTGGTCGAAAGCCTGAAGATCATCACCGAGCGCGCCTCCACCCGCATCGCGCGCTTCGCATTTGAATACGCCCGCCGCGAAGGCCGCCGCAAGATTTTCGCCATCCACAAGGCCAACATCATGAAGCTGTCCGACGGCCTCTTCCTGCGCTGCGCCCGCAACGTGGCCAAGGAATATCCCGAGATCACCTACGGCGAGCACATTGTGGACAACACCTGCATGCAGCTCGTCATGAATCCCTACCAGTACGACATGCTGCTGCTCGAAAATCTCTACGGCGACATCATCTCCGACCTGGCCGCCGGCCTCGTGGGCGGCCTCGGCCTGGTCCCCGGCGCCAACCTCGGCGACCGTTGCGCCATCTTCGAGGCCGTCCACGGCTCCGCCCCCGACATCGCCGGCAAAAACATCGCCAACCCTACCGCCATCGTGCTCTCCGCCGTGCTCATGCTGCGGCATCTGGGCGAGCGCGCCGCCGCCGACCGCATCACCGCCGCCATCGAGCAGGTCTATCGCGAGAAGCGCACCCTGACCCGCGACATCGGCGGCACCGCGTCCACGTCGGAATTCGCCGATTCCGTCATCGCGGCGATGACGAGCTCTTAGTCATTAGCTGTTGGCTGTTGGCTGTTGGCTGTTGGCTTCTTGGCTCGTGGCTCTTGGCTCGCAACCTGAAACCTGAAAACCGAGATCCTTCGCTACGCTCAGGATGACAACCATTGGAGACCAGATCGCCCGATCAGCCGATCCTCTGGCCGACGACCGACGACGCCTTTTTCCTACCCACTTTTCATCCCGAGCGGAAGCGAGGGATCTAGGTTTTTGCCCTTCAGCCAACGGCTAATAGCTAATTGCTAATAGCTGTTTTTATCTCTTGACATTCATGCTATTCTAGAATCAGGACAGCCACCCCTGCCCTGCTATGCCTTTCTCGCCCAAAGCCCAGGGCGAGCTGGCGGAGATCAGGTTCCTCCTCAAAGCGGCGTCCCAGGGTTTAGTCGTCGCCAAGCCCTGGGGCGATAACCTGCCCTTCGACTTCCTCGTCGGCCGCGGCTCCCGCTATTTCCGCGTCCAGGTCAAGTCCTCGGCCGCCCGACACTGCCGCGGCTACCACCTCTGCTGCTTCCGCCCCGCCGGTCGCCGTC
>DASYTX010000329.1:0-22136 GCA_036001865.1 Terriglobales bacterium | reverse complement strand
GGGCCTGCTGTTCCATGGGGATGATGCCCAGTCCCGCACGGAAGGCTTTCACCAACAGGTAGTTGTTCTCGTTGGTGTCGGTGCAGCCGCCGATCACGCCGACCGCGGTCAGGGCGTTCAGGACCTGGCCCTTCTCGTCCTTCTCCCGCAGCTGGGTGTCGCGCGTCTGCTTGAGCAAGTGGGCGATGCGGTCGATGGCAAAGTCCCAGGACTTCTCCTCCCAATGGTCACTGCCGGGGGCGCGGTAGCGCACCTTGGTCAGCCGCCGCTCATTGACGATGTTTTGCTTGAGCGTCACTCCCTTGGGGCAGAGCGTGCCCCTGTTGATGGGGTGATCGGGGTCCCCTTCGATGTGCACCACCGTCGGCTTCACGTTGCGGGACTTGTCGCCCAGCGTGTGAATGATCACGCCGCAACTGACCGCGCAGTACGGGCAGGTGGAGCGTGTTTCCGTGGTGCGCGCGATCTTCAGTTCGCGCGTTTGCGCATAGAGGGGCGCCAGGTTGAAGCCAAAGACCGATATGCCGACACCGCCGACAATGCCGGTCTTGAGGAAGGCTCTCCTACTAGCTTCCATAGCGCTAGCCTCCGGTCAGACGAACAGTAGGACAGGGTGAGTCGGGCAAAGCAACAGGAAGATGAAGACTGTTCAAGGAAGACAGATTTGGCGAACCGAGGTCCATTCGCAGCCTTATGAAACAGTGGGGCCCTGGGATGCCCCTGCAAAGGCGCCTAAGGGTACTCCTGTCGATTTGCCTACGTCAAGAGGGAGGGGGTGCAAAAACTCTGCGGCAGATTCGGGCGGTCACAAGCCCATCAGGTTGAGTGCGACCTTGCTGTAGCCGTGCTCGCGGGCCCACAGGTCGAGCGGGGCGGCGGCGATTTCGTCCACCAGCGGCACGGCCAGGCCGTTGGTACTCAAGTCCACGGTCTTGATATAGGTCTTGCAGGTGTCGCAGCCTTCTACCTTAAGGTGAGGGAAGTCTTCCGCAGAGTAGCGGGGCAGCTTTTCGAATTCCTCTTCGCCGCAGGCCGGACAGACAACGCGGCGGAACTCCCACTCCAGCAGGCAGAACGAACATAGCAGGGAGCGCCGGGCGCCGTGACCCTCGGGCCGGAGCACGCCCAGTTGCGGCTTGCCATCGCACAACGGACAAAGGTGCCCAGAGTAGCCAGCCAATTGCACGCCGCTGTGCTCAGCCAGGTATTCTGCGTACGGTTGCAGGCAGGCACGGGCGAAGAAATGTGCCGCATCGGCGCCGTTGTGGCCGTTGCCCGTGCTTCCACGGACACAGGCTTCGAAGAACTCGCGCCAGTGTTCCCGCCCTTTCTCCCGCAACGATTGGCCCGCCTCCACCAGCTTGGCGGGTCCGTGCTTCTCGACCACTTTAAAGAGCGATGGCAGGGCTTCAACTGGGAAAACGAGATCAATCTGCTCGCGCAGCGGCCTGCGTTCCGCAGGGGCATGCGAACCAGCCTTTTCGTATACCTTCTTCTGGAAGCGAGCGACCTCCCGGTAGAAGCGCAGGACTTCAGCGGCGAACTGGTACTCGTCTGCAAGCTCGCCCGCCCGATCGATGCGCTTATCCCACTGTGGCGCGCTCATCATGGCCTGCCAGGGCCGAATTATTGACGCGGGTCGGAAAGAATGCAATGCGAGCCGCAACAAGCTACGACTTTACCGCTGCGCGCCGATCCGGTGCCCCGCAGCCAGAAAGCTCATCTAATATACCGAGACAAAGCCCGTGAGGTTCTCGGAACGCGCAGCCCGGATCATGGCGGTGGGCTTCATGCTCACCTCGTTGCTGCTGGCGGGAGCGCTGGGCAGCACTTACGTGTACCTGCTGCGGGTAATGGAAAAGAAGGTCGAGCCCCTGCCACCAAAGCCGGTTCAGGCGGCAACTCCCCCAGTCTCGCCCTTGCTAATGCGCTATCAGCTTGAAGTGCCGGGCCGAGGCGAGATCTTTCCCGCGCTGGTCTCGGCCGCCAATTATTGGCCGGTGGCCATCCTGACCATCTCCAATACCGCCGAGCGTGCCGCGCTGCAGACGGTCTCTGCGGAAGTGCCGGGCTGGACGCGACGCGCCGAGCAGACGGTAGTGATCGGACCGCGCGAGACGCGCGTGGTCCCACTCGAGCCCGAGTTGCTGCCTGCGGCCTTCGGGAACGAGGAGATCCTCCGCGCCACACTGCAGGTGCGCGTCATTGATACCGCGGGCGCAGTCAGCTTCGCCCAGACGCGAGGGGTCCTGTTGCACGCAGCTTCCGACCTCTACTGGGGCAAAAAATTTTCTAATGCTCAGTTTGTGGCACGCTGGGTCACTCCCCATGATCCCGCAATCCTGGAGCTGGTCTCGCGCGCCCGCAAGTGGGCGCCTCGCGGGCGCATGCCCGGGTACAACCAACCCCGACCGTCGCCGGAGGCGCTGGAAGCGCAGGTGCGCACGCAGGCCCGAGCGGTGTTTGACTCGCTGCGGCAGTCTGGAATCAGCTACGTGAACAGCATCTTTACCTTCGGGAATTTTGCCGGCGATGCCCAGCGCATTCGCCTGCCGCGCGAAACCCTGCAGTTGCGCTCTGCCAACTGCATCGATGTCTCTGTTGCCTTCGCCGCGGCCATGGAGAATCTGGGCTTGCACCCGGTGATCGTAATTGTTCCCGGACATGCGTTCGCGGGCGTGCGTCTGGGCCCGCAGTCGCCGGCGGTGCTCTATCTCGACCTCACGGTATTGCCGAAGGGCAGTTTCGACCGCGCTGTTTCCCGTGCCCAGTACTGGTTAAGAAAAAGCGCACCCAATGAGGTGCTCACGGTCGACGTCGCTGCGGCGCGTACGTTGGGAATTTATCCCATGCCCGTGAATGCTGGCCGGACAATCGCGGCACTTCCCGAAGACCACCAGGGCGAAATCGATGCGCACTGAATCCGCCGATGTGCTGGTGCTCGGCGCCGGGGTTGCTGGACTGGCTGCTGCCGAGGTGCTTTGTGATGCGGGCCTGCACGTTCTGCTGCTCGAAGCTCGCGAGCGCATCGGCGGGCGCATCTACACCGTGCGATCTTCAGAGACGGAGTTGCCGGTCGAACTGGGCGCCGAGTTCATTCACGGCAGGCCGCGGGAGATCTGGGAGCTGGTGCATCGAGCTGACCTGCCGGCACGTGAGGTGCAGGGCGAGCGCTGGTACGTGGAGGGCGGCAAACTCAGCCCCGCCGGCGAGGTGCTTTCCGCGGTCGATGAGATCTTCGAGCGCCTGGATCCTTCTGCCCCGGACCAGTCTTTCCAAGAATTCCTAGATCGCAATTGCGCCGACTGCCCGCAACGTGCGAAGGAGCGGGCGGCAGCGTTTGTCAGCGGGTTCCATGCTGCCGATCCGGCGCGAATCGGTGTGCATTCGCTCATCGCCGGCATGCAGGCGGACGAGCAGATCGAGGGCAGTCGTGGGTTCCGCATCGTCGGCGGGTACGACAGGCTGGTCGCACACATGCTCGCCGCCATCGACCCGCAGAGACTGACTTTGTGCTTGCGCACTGTCGTCAAAATGGTCGAATGGGAACGGGGCGCTGTGCAGATGGTCGCGGAATCCGCGACCGGACAGTCTTCGTTCAGTGCGCCACGGGCGATCATCACCTTGCCACTGGGCGTGCTGAAGGCGTCTTCGTACGAAGGAGCTGTGCAATTTGCTCCCGCGCTTCCGGCTGAACCTCTTGCCAAACTGGAGATGGGTTCGGCGGTACGGGTCGGTCTCTTGTTCCGCCAACGGTTCTGGGAGGACGAGGCAATCGCTGCACGAGCAGGCAAGAGTCTTGCCAACATGAGCTTCGTTTTCTCGGAGGATCATTGGTTTTCCACCTGGTGGACCACGATGCCCACCGGGTCACCCCTGCTAACGGGATGGGCAGGCGGCACGCGGGCCAAGAAGCTTGCCCTCACCGGCGAGGAAGTCATGGTGGGACGCGCGTTGGAATCGCTTGGCAGCATCTTTGGCCTGGAACGCAGTACCTTGCAAGGGCTGTTGGAAGGGCACTACGTTCACGATTGGGACGCCGATCCATTTTCCCGTGGCGCATACAGCTATGCCGCCGTCGGAGGAGCGGGGGCGCCGCGCATTCTGTCGCAGCCGCTGAAAAACACGCTCTTTCTGGCAGGCGAGGCCACAGAATTCACTGGCCACAGCGGCACGGTTCACGGCGCCATTGCTAGTGGGCGCCGCGCCGCGCACCAGGTGCTCGCGGCTGTCCGCGTTCCGCAGCGACGCAGGGCGTAGTGGTTAGCTCACCGGCTTTTTTACGGCGCGCCGGCAGTCGTTTCGTTAACTGGGTCCTGGTGGCCACGCTGATCGAGGCTCCTCGTCTGCGTTACCCCAACTCTGATGCGGGTCTCGGGAGTGAGGTGCGCTGCACATGCGGTGCGGTGGGGTGGTCGTGATCTAGAATGCGGCTATGCTGCGGCCCAAACCCATTGCAGCGTTCGCCATTGTCATGGTCGCAACGGTCATTGTTGCCGCGAACGCAGGACGCTTCCTGGTGGTCGAGGACTTGCGCAAGGCGGATGTGATCCTGGTACTGGACGGCGAAACCGACCGCCGCCCCGCACGCGGCCTCGAACTGCTGCGGCAGGGCTATGCTCCCCGTCTGATTTTGGATTCCGCCCAACATTCGCGCCTTTATCACGCCACCGGCCCGCAACTCGCCCAGCAGTTCATTGCAGGACTGCCGCCGCAGGAGGCGAATGTGACCAGCGTTTGCCAAGTCGCAGCCAGGTCTACCAAAGAAGAAGCACAGCAAGCCGCGCGCTGCCTGGATGCCGCCGGCGCACGTAGCGTGCTGCTCGTAACGTCTGACTATCACACGCGCCGCGCCCGTGCCATCTTCCGGCGCGAGCTTCCCGACAGGCAGGTCGCCATCGCCGCTGTCACCGATTCGGCCGAATTTGGCGCTGCATGGTGGCAGCACCGACAGTGGGCAAAACGCGCTTTCGAGGAATGGCTGCGGTTGATTTGGTGGGCGCTGGTCGATCGCTGGTACGGCTAAAGCGCATCGCGCGCAGGGGCATCAGCGGCAATGACGGACGCATCCCAAGTAGTGCAGGCGGGCGGCAGACCATGCCGCGCGTCGAGGAGCAGGAAATGAAAGCTTTGTTTTGGGTGGGAATGGTGGTGGTGATCCTCGGGATCTTGTCGTTGTTTGTTCCCATTCCGCGGACGGAGCGCCATGGAATCCGCGTAGGCGACGCCTCAGTAGGAGTCCAGACGCGTACCGAGGAAAAGGTTCCGCCAATCGTCAGTGCAGTGATGATCGCCGGTGGAGCGCTGATGATGTTCGGCGGTGGTCGGCGGCGCGCTGCGGCCTAGTGTCGCCCGCAATTTGAAGACGCCCATAACCCAGCGGGCTTTTTGGAAAAATACCAGCCGAGGGCGTGCGGCAGGAAAGTGCCGGTTATTGACTGGCGGGCTGGCGTGCCGGGCCGTACTGGGCAACAACCTTTTTGGCATTTTCTGCCAATTCCTTGGCCTTGGGCAGCAGCTCCAGCGCTTTCAACACCTGCGGGTCAGACTCTGCGCGCACACGCAGTCCTTCCTGCTGACCGAATTCGGCGATGAACAGCTCGCTTTTGACATTGGCGCGCACCCAGTCGTTGATTTCCAGCAGCTCGGCTTCGGTATAGGGGACCTTCTGCTCGTCGAGGAACTTGCGGAAGTCCATCATCACCGGGTCGTCGACCACGAAGTTCTTAGGAATGTGGCGGCCGATGAGATAGTGCTTGGCGAAGTTGAAGAAGGCGTAGTGCTGCAGCAGGGAGTCCTGCAGGCGCGTGCTCTTGGGCACGGCGACCTTGACGTCGGGCGCAATCCCTCCCCCGCCGTACACCGTGCGACCGCTGTCGGTGAGCTTGATGTCCTTGTTCCCGTTATTCTCGTCCGCCTTGCTGTAGTAGTAATCGTAGAGGGAAATGCCCGTGTATTCGCGCTGGATCAGCCGTCCGCTGGGGGTGTAGTACTTGGCAGTGGTCAAGGCCAGACCGGTGTTCTCCGACAGGGGATAGACAGTCTGCACCAGTCCCTTGCCGAAGGTAGTCTCCCCCACAATCAACCCGCGGTCGTGGTCCTGGATGGCGCCGGCAACGATCTCCGCTGCCGAAGCTGTTCCCCGGTTGACCAGCACCACCAGCGGGTACTCCCTTCCGCCGTTGCCCTTGGCGGCCTTGTAGATTTTTTGGGCCGATGAGCGGCCGTGATGGGACACGATCACCTGTCCCTTCTTCAGGAACTTGTCGGCTACACCCACCCCCTCGCTAAGCAGGCCGCCTGGGTTCTGCCGCAGGTCGAGGATGAGACCTTTCAACTCCCCGAAGTCTTCCAGCGCGGCGGCCACCTCATGCTCGGTGGTCTCGTTGAAACTGGAGACATGCATGTAGCCGACGCCCGGCCGGATCGCGAAGCGCAAATCCACGCTGGCGCGGGGGATCTCGTCCCGGATAACAGTGAAGTCCAGCGGCTTCTCGGAACCTTCCCGCAGGATGGTGATGCGGACAGTGGTGCCCTTGGGCCCTTTGAGCAGTTCGGCCACTTCGCTGGTGGTCAGGTTGTCGGTCGGACGCCCGTCCACGGCGATGATCACGTCGCCCGGGCGGATGCCCGCGCGGTACGCCGGAGTGCCCACGAAGGGCGCGATCACAATGACCTTGTTATTGCGCGGCCCGACCTGCATACCCACCCCGTAATACTTGCCGCGTTGCTCCTCCCGCAGCAGGGAGTACGACTTCGGGTCGAAGAAGTTGGAGTGCGGGTCGAGCACCCTCAGCATCCCCGGGATGGCCCCGTTGTAAATAGCTTTGTCCGGATTGACCGGCTCGGCGTAGTTCTGCTCAACCAGGTCATACACCTGGGTAAACACGCGCAGGCTTTCACGGATTTCGGCGTCGCTGGAGGCGGAGGTGGCTCCGATGCGCTGCCCAAACACCGCGCCCAAAAAGCCGCAGAGCAAAATAATAGAGACAACAAGGAAGGCTGAGCGTCGAGAGCTACGTGCCATGTTTTGAGTACCTTGGGTCACGGAATGGGGATGCCGCGACGAGCTGATTTTATGCGCAGTATAGCACGCCAATGCTCGGGCTTAGGCCTACTCCCCGCATGACTTGCGTAACAACTGCCTCCTCTTAGGATGCTCATGTCGCTCGGCAGGGTTCGCAGAACCTAAGCCTTAGACGGGCCAGGCCGGCAAAGGTTCGGTTCGTGGCGCGCACCCCGAGCCCCGAGTATCATGGTGATCGATGGACCTAGGCCTGCAAGAAATGCTGTTTATCCTGCTGCTGGCCTTGCTGATCTTCGGGCCCAGGAAGCTGCCGGAGATCGGGCGGAGCATTGGCCGGGCCATTGCTGAGTTCAAGCGCGCCAGCAACCAGTTCAAGTACCAGATCGAAGACGAGATGCGGCAGCTCGAGTCGGAAGAGCGCGCCCGGGAGGAACGGGAAAGGCAGATTGCGCCCCCCGAGGGCACGGTCCCCACGTCACCGGCTGCTGCCGAATCCGTGGCCACGGTGATCAGCGACTCCAACTCCGCACAGCACGAGGTGAAAGGTGCCTGAGACCACCTTGGAACCACCACCTGCCTCTGCAGCCACGGAAGACCTAGCCGGCATGAGTTTCCTGCAGCACCTGGAGGAACTCCGCCGGCGAATCATCTATTCGCTGCTGGCGATCGCTGCCGGCTTTATCGGTGCGTGGTCGTTTGCCCCACGCATCTTCGCGCTTATGGAGCAGCCCATCATGCAGGCGCTCCGCAATCATCGTCTGGACGAAAAGCTGGTCTATCTGAGTCCAACCGAGCCCTTCAACATTTACTTGAAGGTCGGGCTGATCGCAGGCGTGTTTATTGCCTCACCGATCGTGCTCTATCAGGTGTGGATGTTCATCTCGCCCGGTCTGTACCGCAATGAGAAGCGGTACGTGCTGCCTTTCATGTTCTTTACGGTGGTGCTGTTCCTAGCGGGCGGGTATTTCGGATACCGGGTGGCGTACCCGGCGGCGCTGGATTTTCTTGTCGGCTATGGTCGTCAGTTCCAGCCCATGATCACCATCCGCGAGTACACCAACCTGTTTCTGACAGTCATCCTCGGGCTCGGAATCATCTTTGAGATGCCGGTCATCGTGTTCTTCCTCGCATTGATGGGCGTGGTCAGGCCGGGATGGATGTGGAAAAACCTGCGCTATGCTGTGCTGGCCATCTTCGTGGTGGCAGCCGTGATTACTCCCACCTCCGACGTGCTTAACATGTGCATCTTCGCCGCGCCCATGCTTGCGCTGTACCTGCTCAGCATCGCGGTTGCGTGGCTGGTCTACCCGCGGCGCGGCAAGGCAGGGGCCAAGGCCGAAGCATGAAGGCGCGCAAACTCGCTGTGCGACGCCGCTGGATCGGCCGCATCGCGCTTCTGACGCTTCTCTTGGCGGGGCTCGTCGCAGTATTTGTGCTAAGGGATTCGGATGCAACACCGCCAGCGAAGCCAGCAAATGAAACGGCCCACACACCTGGGAACACCAGTTCTGCGACTCAAGCCGCGGCATCGGCAACAGCTCCGCGGATCGCCTCGAGCCGCGCCATGAAGTACGTGCGCGAGGTGGTCGCCTTTGGGCCGCGGCCGCCGGGCAGTGCTGCCCATAAAAAGCTCGAGGCTTACATCAAATCTCACCTGCAAAATATTGAAGTCGAAGATGATTTATTCACTGCTGCCACACCTGCCGGCCCCGTCGGAATGCGCAACATCATTGCCAAGTTCCCTGGAAGCCAGCCGGGGATCATCGTCATCGGCACGCACTACGAGACGGCGCTTCCCATCAAGAACTTCGTCGGCGCCAACGACGGTGGCTCGGGTACGGGCTTGCTGCTGGAACTGGCAAACCAGCTCCGCGACTGGAGACGCAAGGGCTACAGCGTATGGCTGGTCTGGATTGATGGTGAAGAAGCTATCCGGGAGTGGTCACCGACCGACAGCCTCTACGGTAGTCGCCACCTGGTCGAAAAGTGGCAGAAGGATGGGACGCTAAAGCAGATCAAGGCTTTCCTGCTGGTAGACATGGTTGGGGACGCCAACCTACAGATCGAGCGCGACGTGAGTTCGACCCCGTGGCTGATTGAGATGGTGCGTCAGGCCGCCACCAGCCTCGGCCTCCAATCACATTTTTTTCAACGCCAGGTCGGCGTGGAGGACGATCACCTGCCGTTCGTGCGTGCGGCTGTGCCGGCGATCGACCTGATTGACTTCGAATACGGTTACAACAACGTGTATCACCACACCACCGCAGACACGCTGGACAAGCTCAGCCCACGCAGCTTGGAGATCGTCGGCAACGTGTTGCTGGAGAGCGTGCGACTGCTGGATGCCCGCTGATCGGCCAGGTAGGCGATCTAGGCTGCTTTTCTCTCCTGGTGGGGCAGCACGTAAACTTCGCCGCCACGTACCTCGACCTCGTAGGTCCGGATTTTGCGACCTGCAGGCCCGGCAACCACGCGCCCAGTGTGGATGTCGAACTGGGATCCATGCCAGGGACACTGCACCGTGCAGCCGACCAAGGCGCCGTCGGCCAGCGGACCGCCCTTGTGAGTGCAGTGGTTGCTGAAAGCTGCGTATCCCTGGGCGCAGCGGCCGATAACGAAGCTCTGGCTTCCGACGTGCACCACCATCATCTGGCCTTCGTTTAGCTCGCTCTGGTTGCAGACAGGCTGGTCCCAACCCCGCAGTGTGCGTTCTTTCCACTCGCCGGCATGGGCGTAGCGATGGTCCACGCCGATCTGGTTGCGGTAAACCAGGGTCGCGCCCAGCCATCCCGACACCAGGACTCCCACCACGCCGATGGCCTGCAGCACCAGCACGAGTTGCTCAGGACGAGTTGCGGGATCGGCGCGCCTGAACGCGATGTAGATAAAGAGGAGGAGAGCGGCGGAGTTCAGGGCACCATGCATGTAGCCGCGCTTGCGGCCGCTGGAGCGCGGCGGGACGACGGAAAATAAGTCGATCACCCCTGGAATCGCCGCGAGTGCCGCTCCCACACAGCCCCCGACGAGGCAGTACCAACCGGCGGCCCAGAGCGTTGCTTCATCTGTTGAGACAGCAATGAGGTCAAAGAAGAACGCGGTGATCCACAGTCCCAGCGGAAAGATCACCAACATGGGATGTATGGGGTGCGACGAAATGTGCGCGCGTGAACGCATGGCAGTCCTCCTGGCGGACGCGGCCGCCTATTGAAGGGATTGTCGGCAGGGGACAGGGGTTTTCCGACCCAAAAGGGCGCTGCTGCTGGATTAACGGCTGCAGCTTCTGCTTGTCTTCGCTGCAGCTCTCGTTTTTAATGCACCACCATGCACAGAAGAACCCTGTTCAGGTTCCTGCTGCCTTTTCTAGTTACGTGTTGCTCGGCTGCGCTGGCCGCCGACAGCACCGATGCGGTCATTAGCGAGGCGCTGAAACCCTCGCCGATTGCGGAGAACCTGCGCCAACTCACCGACGAGATTGGCGGCCGCGTTCCCGGGACTGCCGCAATGGACAAAGCCGTGGAGTGGTCGCTGGCGGCGCTGAAAGCAGCCGGCGCAGACAGCGTCAGGGGCGAGCCGTTCCAGATGCCGCTCTCCTGGAGCGAAGGGGCCACCCGCATGGCGATTACGTCGCCGGTGCAGTTCTCGGCGCGGGTAGTTTCGCTGGCCTGGTCTCCGCCATTTCAAGTGAGCGGTGCACGTGTGATAGACGTCGGAAAGGGCACACCTGAGGAGTTCGCGCGCGCGGGTGAGTTGGGTGGCGCGGTTCTGCTGGTTCACTCCGATATCCTCAACTCGTGGGACGACCTCTTCCAGGAATACCTGCGCGCTCCTGGGATTATCGAGCGTGCGCAGCGCGGCAAAGCAGCCGCGATCGCATTCACCTCCACGCGTGAGCACGATTTGCTGTACCGACACATGAACAGCACGGGCGGGAATCTGATGCCGATCCCGCAGTTGCTGGTGGCGCGCGAAGAGGCGCTGCGCATGGCGCGCCTGATCGCCGCCGGCAAGCGGCTCACAGTGGACATCTCTATGCCGAACAATGTCGGCCCGGCTTTTGCTACCGCAAACGTCGTGGCTGAGCTGCGCGGTAGCGAGCTGCCTGATGAATTCGTCATCCTGGGCGGTCACCTGGACTCCTGGGACTTGGGGACTGGTGCCCTGGACAATGGCTGCAACATCGCCCTGATCATCGACACCCTGCGCGCCATTAGGGCCTCAGGCATCAAGCCACGACGTTCCATCCGCTTCATCTTGTTCTCCGGCGAGGAGCAGGGCATGATGGGATCGCGGGCCTACGCCCAGGGGCACCGCGCGGAGCTGAACAAAGCCGCGGCGGTGGTGATCTTTGATGAGGGCGTGGGCCGGGTAATCGGCTTTTCACTCGGCGGGCGTAAGGACGTGGTTGCCAGCGTCGAGCCGCTGATTGCACCGCTCTCCAGGTGGAACGCCGACAAGCTGACCGTCGATGCCTTCGTGGGCACCGACAATTTCGACTTCCTGCTGGAGGGTGTCCCCACACTGGTCGCCAACCAGGAGGCCGCCAATTACCTGGTCAACTATCACGCTAGTTCTGACACCTACGACAAGGTGGACATACCGCAGCTCAAAAACCACGTCGCCATCGCGGCGCATCTGGTGACCGCCCTTGCCAACGCGCCGGCCCGCATCGGGGCACGACAGTCGCGTTCGCAGATTGAGGCACTCATGCGTGAAACCAGGTTGGATGAACAGATGAAGGCCTTCGGCTTGTGGGAAGAGTGGGAAAACGCTACCCGCGGTCGAGCGCGCTGAGCCGCCGCTGATTGTTGTGTGAGCGGGCCGTTCATCCTGTTGGCCGCCTCCTGCATCCGACCATTCGTTACAATGGAACGTTCCACCCGGCGGACGTTTCCAGGAAAGAACGAGTGTCCGAAAACTGGCTGTTCTGGGTCTTATTCAATGCCTTCGTCCTCGCCATGCTGGTGCTGGACCTAGGCGTCTTCCATCGAAAGTCGCACGAGATCAGGTTCAAAGAGGCGCTCACCTGGGTAGCGGTGTGGGTAGGGCTGGCCGCGGTGTTCGCGGTGCTCCTCTACTTTTTCGGCCACACCATGACGGGGGTGCGAACGAAGCCGAACTCCGAGCTGACGCTGGAGTTCATCACCGGCTACCTGATCGAAGAGTCGCTCAGCGTCGATAATCTTTTTGTCTTCCTGCTAATCTTTCGCTACTTCAAAGTGCCCAAGGCCCACCAGCACAAGGTACTGTTCTGGGGGATAGTAGGGGCGCTGGTGATGCGCGGTATCTTCATCGCCACCGGTGTCGCCCTGATCAATCGGTTTCACTTCATCATCTACATTTTCGGCGCCTTTCTGATCTACACCGGTTACAAGCTATTCCGGCAGGAAGAGGCGGAAATCCATCCCGAGCGCAACCCCGTGCTGAAGGCCTTCCGCAGGTACATGCCGGTGACCCAGGACTACGAGGACGCCAAGTTTTTGGTGAAACGTGGCGCGCGCTGGTTCGCAACTCCTCTGGCTGTGGTGCTGGTGGTGGTGGAGACCACCGACGTGCTTTTCGCTGCCGACTCCATTCCCGCCATCCTGGCCATTACCCGCGACCCCTTCATTGTGTACACGTCTAATGTCTTCGCCATTCTGGGCCTGCGGTCGCTGTACTTTGCGCTAGCGGGGATGATGGAAGTCTTCCATTACCTGCACTACGGCCTGGCGATAATCTTGGCGTTTATTGGCGTGAAGATGGTCCTGTCGGAAGTCTTCAAGATCCCGATCGGCATCGCGCTGGGGGTGGTGGCGGCGGTGCTGGCGGTTTCGGTCCTTGCGTCGGTCATCAAGAAGAAACCCGTCGAGACCGAGTCGGAAGCCTGAAACCCTTGGCCGAAAGCGCCTAGGGAGGGAGCTGTAGTTCGTCGAGCGCCCTATTCAAAGCGGATGGTCTCGCCGCGAATGATGGAATGTTTGCGAAACCTGGAGTCGCTGGGGGCCGGGAAATCCAGCCGGTAGTGGGCGCCGCGGCTTTCTTCGCGCGCCAGGGCGGCGCGCGCGATCAGGAGTGCCGTCTGGTGGATGTTGTGAGCTTCGCAGTGCAGGCGGTCAGTCATGGGCGGCAGACGCTCCCGCCATCGCTGGAGCTGGCCGATGGCCTTGCGCAGTTCGGGTCCGCTGCGCACAATTCCGATTTCCTTCCATGCCAGGTCACGCACCGCACGTACGAGCTCGTCCCGGCCGGCCAAGGCTGAATTGCTGCCCAGGGCCGAATTGCTGTTTGACGCCTCCAGCGGTAGCGCAGACCTGCCCGGATTGTTGGGCTTAGGCCGGTAACTGCCTAACTCTTCCCGCATGGCCGCGCCGGCGCGCGCACCGTAAACCAGACCTTCAAGCAGTGAGTTACTGGCCAGGCGGTTGGCGCCGTGTACCCCGGTGCAGGCTACTTCGCCCGCGGCATAGAGACCCGTGACACTGGAACGGCCGCGCAGGTCGGTGCGCACGCCGCCCATGGCGTAATGCGCAGCCGGCCGCACCGGGATGAGGTCCGTGCCGATGTCGATGTTGTACTGCAGACAGGTGGCGTAGATGCGAGGGAAACGTGCCCGCACATGATCGGTGTCGAGGTGGGTCAGATCGAGATAGACGACAGGGTCGGGGAGCCTGGAGACCTCGAGTTCATGCGCGATGGCACGGGCCACCACGTCGCGCGGGGCCAGTTCCGCCATGGGGTGGTATTTGGGCATGAAGCGTTGCATCTCTGGGTTGAGCAGGTAGGCACCCTCGCCGCGCAGCGCCTCCGATAGGAGAAAGCGCGGCGCCTTCTTCAGGTAAAGCGCCGTGGGATGGAACTGAACGAACTCGATATCCATGATCTCGGCACCGGCGCGGAACGCCATGGCTACGCCGTCGCCGGTGGCTACCCCGGGGTTTGTCGTCTCGCGATAAACCTGCCCGAGTCCGCCGGTGGCCAGCAGCACCGCCGAGGCATGGACCTCGTGCGCTTCGCCCTTGTCGTTCATCAGAAGTACCCCTGCGACGCGCCCGTCACGCACGCAGAGGTCGGCGGTGAACTCGAATTCGCAAAAGGAGATCTGCTTCAGCGTTTTGGCTTTTGCGTAAAGGGCGCGGCCGATCTCGCGTCCGGTGGAGTCGCCGTGGGCATGCAACACGCGCGAGCGGCTGTGAGCCCCCTCGCGGGTGAAGGTCAACTTACTGCCGCTGCGGTCAAACTGTGTGCCCCAATCGATCAACTCCTGGATGCGCGCGGGCCCTTCCTCGACCAACACCCTGGCAGCCTCGGTGTTGCACAGGCCGGCGCCGGCATCGAGCGTGTCCTGGAGATGCAGGCCAATCTCATCCTCGTCGCTGAGCGCGACGGCGATGCCGCCTTGCGCGTATTGCGTGGCCGACTCTGCGAGTTCGTTCTTTGCCAGTACGAGCACCAAGCCTGCGGCGGCCAGCTCAACGGCGGCACGCAGGCCCGCGATACCCGCGCCGACCACGATGAAGTCGACTAGCGTTGGAAGCTTCATCTCGGGGGAGCCAAATGGTACCACGCAGTCCAGTGCAGGCCCTGCGGGACGCAGTGGCGTACGATATGATGAATGTCTTCAAGCCCCGCCACCGGACCTGCTGTGAACACTGTCCATATCGACGTCAAATCGGTGCCCTATGACGCCTTCATTGAAACCGGCCTGCTGCGCAGCGTGGGGGCCCACTTGGTGCGTCTGCGTGATGGTCAGCCGCCGCAGACCTTCGTCATTACCTCCGGGCCGATCCGCAAGCAGTGGGGCGACGTTCTCAGCGAGTCGCTGAAGCCGGCAGTCGAATTTCAGGTGCTGGAGGTCGCCGACGGCGAACGTGCCAAGGCCATGGCCACAGTCGAAGACCTGGCGACGAAGCTAGTGCAGCGCGGCGCTAACCGACACTCCTTGCTGGCCGCATTCGGCGGGGGCGTGGTGGGTGACATAACGGGCTTCTTGGCTTCCATCTATATGCGTGGCATCGATTACGTGCAGGTGCCAACCACGTTTCTCGCCCAGGTCGACGCTGCCATCGGCGGCAAGACAGGTGTGAACCTGCACGCGGGCAAGAACCTGCTCGGGAGTTTTCACCATCCCCGGGCGGTGCTGATTGATCCCAGCGTACTCACGACTCTGCCGGAGCGTGAGTACCGCTCGGGCTTGTACGAAGCGCTGAAGTGCGGAGTGATCGGCAATCCTCGGATCTTCGAGTTCATGGAGCAGCAGCGTGATACCGTCCTGCGGCGGGACGCGGCCGCGCTAGAGTGGCTGATCACCGAGTGTGTGCGGATGAAGGCGGCGGTGGTTGCGGCCGACGAGCGCGAAGCCGACCTGCGCCGCATTCTTAACTTTGGCCATACCATCGGTCATGCGCTCGAGGCCGAGACCTCCTACAAACAGTACCTGCATGGCGAGGCGGTGGCCTGGGGCATGGTGGCCGCGGCCATGATCGGTGCCGCAATGCAGAGGACTAATCCCGAGACGGCGCGGCGCATCATCTCTGCGGTGCTCGCCTACGCTGCGCTGCCGCGCGTCACCGTGCGCAGCAAACGCCTCGCCAAGCGCCTTCGCGCTGACAAGAAGACGCTGGATGGCGTGGTGCACTTCGTGCTGCCACTGGAGATCGGGCGCGTGGAAATGGTGCGCGACGTGCCGGAGCGCGCCATCATCCACGCAATCGACGAGCTGCGCACGCTCTCCCAGGTGTAGCCGTGGGAGAGGGCATCAAGCCAGCCGTAACCGGTGCAGCGCCCGCAGGGGCAGCGGACGAGAAGTCCGCAGCCGCCGCGGTGCGGGAGATGTTCACCGCCATCGCCCCGCGCTACGATCTGCTCAATCATCTGCTGTCCTTCAACGTGGATCGCCTATGGTGGCGCCGTACGGCGCGCACCTTCGTCCACGTGCTCTCTCGGGCGGACGCACGCGTGCTTGACCTCTGTTGCGGCACCGCCGACATGGCGCTGGCGTGTGGCCAGCAGACGCGTGGCGCCGCTCCCCGCATTGTGGGAGTGGACTTCTCGCATGCCATGTTGAGGCTGGCGGCGCAAAAGGTGGGGGGCTCCGTGAAGCTGCTGGAAGCCGACGCCCTCTGCCTTCCGTTTGCCGACGCCACCTTCGACCTTGTCGTTTCTGCCTTCGGCTTCCGCAATCTGGCCAACTACGAGAAAGGGCTGCGCGAGATCTGTCGGGTGCTTCGGCCGAGCGGGGAATTCGGGATCCTCGATTTCGGTGAGCCGGACGGAATCATCGGTGCAATCTACCGCCTCTATTTCCGGCACGTGTTGCCGGCGGTCGGCAACCTGATTTCCGGCGTGAAGGGCGCGTATTCGTATCTGCCTGCCTCGGTTGAACGCTTCCACGATCCTAGTCGCGTGCTCCAGCGAATGCGCGCCGCCGGATTCCGCGACCTGAGCTGGATACCTTACACATTCGGGATTGCAGGTCTATATCGCGGGAGGAAGTGACCGGTGGCTTCGCGGTCATCGCACAGACCCAGCCGGGGATAGCTGGGCTACATACGGCTCACTGGCCGGCAGCGACCGTCTGGGCGACCCGCGCGCCGGCTTGGGCAGTAACGGTGAAGCTGTCGGCCAGGGCGGCTTCGATGGTGTAGCGGATAACGTTTTCGTAATCGTTGCCGAGAAACTCCCGCAGGCGGCTGGTATCCATGCAGTAGGAACCCGTGAAATAGGGCTCCGCTTCCGGCGGCACGCAGGAGATGCCCAGGTTCCAAACCAGCCGTAGCGCCGAGCGGCAGCCGACGTGGCCCGGCAGGCGCAGCACCCTGGTGCCACCAATCTGCGCGCACCGCCGGAACGGCAGCGCCTCACCGCGTCCGGCCACGTTCAGAATCACGACTTCCGGCTTGGTTTCTTTGCGCCGCAGGATGAAGGCGATCAATCGGGCCACGTCGTCCACGTGGACAAATTGGAATCGTGTCTCCAGGTATTTCCGCCCAAAAGGCAACAGGGCGGGCAGGCGAATGCCGCGCCGGCGCAGCCAGCGCCCCAGGCGCCTTTCTCCGTAGGGCTGATTGCGCAAAATGGCGATCAGATAGTTCTGCATGCTGGCGCCAGCGAAGATGTGGGGACGCAGGATGTAAACACTGCAATCGCCCAGCGAGTCGGCACGAGCGCGCACCACGTTATCGGACTCACGCTTGTGGATAGCGTAGGGAAGAGTGTGGCCGCCCAGTGGGAAGTCCTCGGTGACGGCACGCGGCAGGTCGGAGCCATATGCCGAGACGCTGCTCAGGAAAACGAACTTTTTGACGTTGCCGCCGGTGCGGTTCACCAGCGCGATGGCTTCCGCCACCCGAGCCGTGCCTGCCACGTTGATGCGCCACATGCGGTCGAGGTCGAGCACGCCGGTGCGCACGGGGTCGATCACGAATGCAAGATGGACTACGGTTTCCGCCTGGGTCTCGCGCAGCAGCTCAACCAGCCGCCAGCACGACGCTTCTTCGCCAAGGTCGAGGGGCTCGAAGCGGAGCGGCAGCGCTGCATCCGGCGGCTTTAGATCCAGTCCAACCATCTGCCAGTCGGGTAGTTGTGGAAGCAAGCGCACGCCCAGATTACCGGCGATTCCTGTGACCAGTACGGTTTGCGCAGGGTCGAACATTTACTTTGGCGCCGGAGGTGGCGGCGGGGGAAGTGTGTTTTCTTTCGAAGCTGGCGGGCTGGCTGGCGCCGACCCGGGTTGTGCGGCCGGTGCAGCGGCGTCCGGCGGGGGAGACGTCTCGTCTTTGAAGTAATCCTCGTTGAAGGTTGGGCTGACTGAGTTGCGGATCTTATCCATAGCTGCGCGCATCTTCTCCTGCTGAAGGTTGCGCTGGATCTCGTCCTTTACCTGCGCCAGCGCCACCATGCCTTTCTTTTCAATCTTGTATATGAAATATCCGGAAGCCTCCTCGTACAACGGCGACACCGCGCCCTCCTTGAGGTTAAAAACCTCGTCCTCGTGATTGGGCGGCAGCATGCCACGTCGCTTTTCGCCAATGGCCGTCGGAGTTGGATTGCCTTTCTGCTGGGTGGCGGTCGACGCTTCCTGCTGCAGCTTGTCGAAGTCCTCGCCCTTGGCAGCGCGCTCGTGGATGCCCTGGACGGCCGCCTTGGTCGCCGCTTCGTCTGGGGCTTTGTTTTCTGCGGGCGGGGTCTTGGGGATGTAAATCCGCCGTAGCGTGACCTGCTCGAATCTGGCGGCGTTGTCGTTGTAATACTTCTCGATCTCCGGTTGGGGCACGTCTCCGAACTGCTGGGCGAGCTTGCGCGCGTAAGCGTTGGCCACCACCTGCATTCGGGACAGTTCGAGCTGCTTCTGCACTTGCGGGTCTTTCTCAATGCCCGCCTTGCGCGCAGCATTGGCCATGGCCAGGAACTGTACGTACTCGACCGCCAAATTGCGGCGGGCATTTGGCGGCAGGTTTGGGCGCACGATGCTGATGACTTGCTCCAGTTGCGCGCGCGTGACTACTGTCTGGCAGGCAGGCGGTTTTGCGGTTGCCGGGGCCCGGCCTGACGCAGCTGGGCACAGCCCCTTAATGACGATCACGGGCGCGGTTGCAGGCATGGGCTTGGCCGCCGGAGTGGGCGTTGCGGGTGCTGCGGGCGGCGGTGCCTGTGGTCCGGTCCCTTCGGGATCTCGGGGAGAAGTGGGTGGAGACACGGCGGTTCTTGGTGCGGCAGGCGGCTTGGCCGGTTGTTCGCCTGGGGGGCCTTGCTGCGGTTGTGGCTGGGCAGACGCGGATGGGCTCGGAGGCGCCGTTTGCGCGCCTGTGAGCAGCGAGGAGAGGCAAAGGATGACGAGCAAATTACGAATCATGATCGCTTGGGGCTCCCGACTCGATATGCTGCTCATGCTAGCACAAGGGCGCTCATCGTCCGGCGCGAGCGGGCCCTCAGCCGCCGGCTTCGAGCGTACGTGAGCAAAACCGCGAGCGTAGAATGTCTTCATGGCTGCGCCCGGGACGAATGTCGCGCTCAGTCAGCCGCACATCGAGAAGCGCTCGGTGGCGTTGAACTCCGTCTTCGCCGCCCTGGGAATCACCGCGCTGAAAGTGGTGGTTGGCATCAGCACGGGGAGCTTGGGCATTCTTTCGGAAGCAGCCCATTCTGCTCTTGACCTGATTGCTGCCGTTATCACTTTCGTGTCTGTCCGCGTTTCCGACAAGCCTGCCGATGCCGATCACCAGTACGGCCACGGCAAGGTCGAGAACTTCTCCGCCTTCCTGGAGACCGGCCTGCTGCTGGTGACTTGCTTTTGGATCGTCTACGAGGCGGTGCAGCGGCTGTTCTTCAAGCACGTGCAGATCGAGCCCACCGCAGCTGCCTTCCTGGTGATGTTCACTTCCATGGGTGTGGACTTCTGGCGTTCGCGGGCGCTGCGGCGGGTGGCCATCAAGTACGACAGTCAGGCGCTGGAGGCTGACGCCCTGCACTTCCGCACCGATATCTGGTCGAGCGCCGTAGTGGTCCTGGGGTTGGCGCTGGTGGAGTTCGGCAACCTGCTGAAGATCGAGCAGCTCGTCTACGCCGATCCCATCGCGGCGTTGATCGTGGCTGGCGTGGTGGTGTACGTCAGCTCGCGGCTGGCGCGTCAGACCATCGACGCACTGCTGGACGCCGCTCCTGCCGGCGTGCGCAGCCGCATCAGCGACGCGGTGGCCGCCGTCGATGGGGTGCTGGAAGTGGAGCGCGTCCGCATCCGCCGTGCCGGCAACCGCTATTTCTGCGACCTCTCAGTCGCGCTGCGGCGCACAGTGACCTTCCAGAAATCCGAGCAGGTGGCGCTCGAGGTTACAGCGGCGGTGCATCACGTGCTACCCGAGGCCGACGTGGTGGTGCACTCCGTGCCGCGCGCGCCACGAGAGGAGAACGTCTTTGACCGCATCCGCGGCGTGGTTGCCCGCAACAACCTCAACGTCCACGACGTCAGCGTGCAGGATGTGGGCGGCGGGACCCTGCATGTGGAACTGCACCTGGAACTGGACGAGCGGATGTCGCTGAAGGACGCACACGACGTGGTCACTCACATCGAGTCTCAGATCCGACGCGAGGTGCCCGAGATCTCCTCCATACTGACCCACATCGAGAGTGAACCGTCCACCATCGAGACCACCGACGCCATCGTGCGCGATGCCGCGCTGGAGGAGCGCCTGCGCAAAATCGCCGCCGAGTTTCCGGAGATCGTGGACATGCATGATCTCACGCTGAAGAGGCTGGGGAACCGCATCTACGCTTCGTGCCACTGCACCCTGTCCGACGATCTGCCACTGATGCGCGTGCATGACGTCTCCACCGCGTTGGAGATCCGCTTCAAGCAGGACGCGCCCGAGTTGTTCAAGGTCCTTATCCATACGGAACCGCAAACCGACAATCGCAGGTAGCAAATGCTGGAAGCCAGTGTACTGTGGACCGACAACGAGCGTTTTCTGGGCCAGGCCAGCAGCGGCCATGCGCTGGCGGTCGATGCCGCGGGACAGAATAAGACCGCGTCCAGCCCAATGGAACTGGTGCTGATCGGGCTGTGCGCATGCACGGCCAGCGATGTGGTCAGCATCCTGCGCAAAAAGCGTGAGCCGTTTACCAGCGTGCAGGTGCGAGCGCAGGCGGAGCGGGCGGAGCAGCCGCCGCGGGTGTTCACGTCCATCAAGCTGGTCTACATCGTGGGCGGGGATGTGTCGGAAAAGGCGGTGGAAGACGCGGTGCGGCTCTCCAAGGAGAAGTACTGCTCGGTTTCAGCCATGCTGCAGAAGAGCGCCAGCATCAGCTTCGAAATCCGGTACGCCTGAAAAAGAAGTGCAGCCTTTGGGCGCTGGGTGTATTCAGTAGTTGAATATGAATCTCACAAAGCCAATTATCCTGTTCAGCCAGCCCGGTTGACCTCCGTGCTTGACGGCGAGAGCATACCTCTCGGAGAGAGGCATAGCATTCGAGGAACGGGACGTAAGCAGCGACTTCGGCGCGGTGCGTGAGCTGGTGGAGAAATACCAGAGCCGAGCGACGCCGACGCTGGTGATCGGCGATGAGGTGATCATCGGGTTTGACCCGCAGCGCATCGACGAACTCCTCGGCTGAGACCCGCGCTCCGGGTGGCCTGGAAGCGGACGGGGAGCGACATCCCATTCGCGGCTACCTGGCAATTGCCGGGGCGGGGCTGTTCTGGGGCGTTTCCGCAACGCTGGGCAAGGCGGTGTTCACTGGCCAACTCCTGGCTCACCCTCTAAGCCCGCTCGACCCGCTCATCCTTACCCAGACTCGCACGACCATTTCATTCTTGGTTCTCGCTCCCATCGTGCTGCTTCGCGGCGGGCGCGGGGCGTTGGCCATGCCAGCTCAAGACGTGCTGCGCTGCATGCTGCTGGGCACCCTGGGCATCGCCGCTTCAAACTACTTTTATTACCTGGCCATCGAGAAGACGACCGTGGCCACGGCCATCGTGCTGCAATATACCGCTCCAGTCTGGGTACTGTTGTATATGGTGGCGCGACGGCAGCAACGCGCCACGTTGCAGCGGGTCGCCGCGGTCGGTGCCGCTGTGGCGGGCAGCGCGCTGGCCATCGGCGTGGGTGGCCCGGCCGAGCTGCGCCTCAATGCGCTCGGAATCACGGCTGCGCACCTGGCCGCGCTGGCCTTTGCCTTCTACAATGTGTACGGCCATAGTCTGCTGCAACGCTACGAGCGCTGGCGGGTGGTGGTCTACGCGTTCTTAGGCGCGGCGCTGTTCTGGATGATTCTGAATCCGCCCTGGAAAGTCGTAGCCGCGCACTACTCGCGCGACCAGTGGATCTTCCTGGTGTTTTTCGCTTTCACCTCGGTGTTGATTCCGTTCTCGCTGTACTTCACCGGGCTGCGCTACTTGGACGCCACGCGCGCCATCGTGACGAGTTGTCTGGAGCCGGTGTTCGCAATCCTGCTCGCGGCGGCCTTTGTCGGAGAGTCCTTGCACGGATTGCAGCTGGTGGGGATCGTGATGGTGCTGGTGGCGACGATCACGGTTCAAAGACACGGCGACAATAATCGACGACGTAGCTAACGGAGGTCTTTGCCTTTGGTTTCGGGCAACTGCGATGCGGTGAGCGCCGCTAGGAGAAAGCTGCCG
>DASYTX010000328.1:0-6364 GCA_036001865.1 Terriglobales bacterium | reverse complement strand
AGATTGCAGCCAGCCAGACCAACCTGCGGCACCGGGCCAACCCCGTCAAGTGAGACAGCGTCACCCAAGACTGCCCTCCTCCGAGCACCCGCCATGCCGGGGTTGGGTGCCATGGCCTTTCGCATGACTTCGCCTAAAATAAGCGGATTCGGGGAGGGCTCATGGGCTGGTCATCCTCCGGAGGACGGACATGATGAAGGCAACTCTTGAAGGCTGCCTTCGTTCCAAACGTTCTCACTTCTCCCATGCGCGCATCCGCGGTACCCATCGGCCGACGTTCCTACAGTATTCCTCATACTCCGCGCCGAACATCTTGCGCAGCGCTGGCTCCTCATACAGCAGCACAAACAAGGCTGTGGCCAGCACTCCCACCGACGCCACCGCGATGGCCACCAGGTTCAGCCGTCCGAAGACCACCCACAGGCCGCCCCAGCCCACGAAAAACCCCAAGTACATCGGGTTGCGCACGTAGCGATAGAACCCCACCACAACCAGCCTCTGCGGCGGAGCCACCGGCGCCGGCGTTCCCTGTCCCGTCCGTCCGAAGTCCCACACGCACCGTAGTGCCACCGCGAAGCCAAGCACCGAGGGCCCAGCCGCAATCCAGCGCCAGCGCGCCGCACCCGCCGTGTCCACGTGAAAGCCCAGCCAGGGCGGCAGCAGCCAGAACCAGAGCGAAAAGAATGCCGCACCCACGGCCAGCGAGGCGATTGTTGTCGGCCAATGCGCGCTACCATCTGCACCTTGCCCAGTTCCAGCCTCTCCGCTCGTCATGAACGCCTCCCCCACGCCGAAGTATGGGCCCAATAGCTCAGCACCAGCAACAAAAAGCCCCCTTTAACAAATGAAGCCCAAGGTTCTTTGATCCAAGCACACCTCCGTGCGCCTGGCTCGTCCTGTTTCCACTCGCCGTTCGCCACGGGCTTTTTCACACGCGCAAAAAGCTTTGCAGCCAATGGCTGGGAGTTTCGTCTAATTTCGCGTAAGACGCGCGGTTTTCGGAGGAAGGCATGGCAGCCAGGAAGAATCGCGAAGTTCAGCTCTACGTGGGCACGCGCAAGGGTGGTTTTTTGTTTCGCAGCGATCTGCGGCGCAAGAACTGGAAGATCGAAGGACCATTCTTCGCCGGCGGCGAGGTCAACCACCTCGCCCGCGATCCCCGCAGCGGACAGCTCTGGGCGGCGGTGCACAGCGCCTGGTGGGGCCCCGACGTGCAGGTCAGCTCCAACAACGGCAAGCGCTGGCGCAAGTCCAGCGCCGGCTTGGCTTTCGCCAAGGACCGCGGCCTCAACCTGAACCGCACCTGGCGCGTCACTCCTGACCGCGACTCGCGTTTTGACACGCTATGGTGCGGCGTCGATCCCGGCGCCCTCTTCCGCTCCGACAATGGCGGCCGCGACTGGTACGAAGTGCCGGGACTCAACCAGCATCCCACGCGCGACCGCTGGAATCCCGGCGGCGGTGGCCTGATGGTGCACGGCATCCTGCCTGATCCTTCCAATCCCCAGCGCATCTACGTGGCCATTTCCGCTGCGGGCACTTTCCGCAGCGACGACGACGGCAAGACTTGGCAGCCCTTCAACCGCGGAGTGCGCGCCGACTTCCTGCCCAAGAAATTTCCCGAGGTCGGACAGTGCGTGCACTCCATGCACATGAGTTCGGGGAACCCGCAATGGCTTGTCCAGCAGAACCACTGCGGCGTGTATCGCAGCCGCAACGCTGCCGAGCAATGGACCGACATCTCCAAGGGACTGCCCTCGCGCTTTGGTTTTGCCATGGCCGTGCATCCGCACGAGCCGGAAACCATCTACGTGGTGCCCGAGGTCAGCTCGTATGAGCGTTACGTTCACGGCGGCCTGGGTGTGTGGAAGTCAGCGAATGGCGGCAAGAGCTGGCGCAAGCTGACGCGCGGCCTGCCCCAGAAAAATGTTTACACCCAAGTGCTGCGCCACGGCGCGATCACCGACTCTTGTGAAGACGCAGGCGTGTACGTGGGCACCACCAGCGGCGAGATCTACTACTCGCGCGACGGCGGCAACTTCTGGGCGCTGCTGCAAGCTCATCTCGCGCCGATCTTGTCGCTAGAGACCGCGCTGGTTTGAGGCGCCAAGATGTCGGCGATCTCGGCGTTTAAACCGCCAACCTATTGCCTGGAACTCATCTCATAATGCCCCATACTATTTTCAGCTTGTCATCCTGAGCGACCGAGGGCTCCCGCGCGTTGTCTCCAGCGCGGGAAACGGGAGCGAAGGATCTAGGGTTACGCTCATGATGGCTGAGCGCGCCTCAACGTTGGCTAGCTCGCACTTCTGGTAAAAGGCTCAACTCTTGATAAGAGCCGCGCAACAGGTTTTCGCATCCTCCTCGGTGAGTGAAGTCTCACCAGCCACCCATGGCTGCAAGCGCTCGATTGCCTTTGTGGCAATCTCACTTCTTCTGGGCTCGATGGCAGGAGTCTCCCGCTTCATGTTCCCTGTCGCCATGGGTTCACGTTCCCGTCGCGATACGGCCGCAACCACACGCTTCAGTTCCCCGTGAATGCTTGCCAGGAAGAACAAGGCGATGCCGGCGAACAACGCGGCGCCGAAGCTGTTCCGCCATAATCCAAATGCGGCCGCTCCAATGATTATGCTCACGGTAGGAATGGCATCGCGGACCTGCTGCTCTGAAAGATGCGCATCGATCTTCCTGTACGAGTTCGCGCACTTCTCCTCCAGGGAACTCATCCACTGCCGCATATTGAAAGCCAATGAGTTGATCCGCTGCGGTACGTGCATCTCCACCTGCATGGCTACACCCCTTCTTAGCGCTCCGTCTGGTATCACCTTAGCCGCCAGGGCAGCCGGCCTCAACGTGCCCGAAGGGCGGCAAGCGGGGGATTGTGGCCGTGGTCACAATTGGCCGAGGTGGGGTAACCTCTACTGCCTGTTTGGACAAGTTGGAAGCAACACGAAGTCAGCGGCGGCAAGGAGCGCAGTAGCTAACTTAGCCTTTGACGTTGATGTTGGAAAACGACAGCACCACGCGGCCACTGGTGGGCACACCGAAGGATGTTGCCGGGCGGAAGGTGGTGAAGATCATGATGTTATTGAGCTGCGGGCGCAAATTGGGCTGCTCTGCCGGCCCAGAGAGGATACGGTAATCCTGCACTCGCCCGTTGGCTCCGACCAAAGTCTCCACCACCACGGCCTCGGGCGTATCGTCCGCCAGGGCGACGCCCGCAGGCAAGGCCTGCAATTGCGGCGGGGTGTAGAGCATGGTGGGCACGTCCTCCTGCGCAGCCGACAGCCGGTCGGGCAGCATCAGCACGCCGATCAGCATGCCGAAGAAGATGACGGCGCTGATCACACCCGCGGTGGCTGGCAGCATGAAGGCGTTGAGTGCGTGGCGGAAGCGCATGGCGAGCACCTCGAGACGCCATTGCGCCTGCGAAGATGCCTGCTGCGAAAGCGCCACGCGTATTTGCAGCGCCAACTCCGGCGGCGCTTTCTTGCGGCCCAGAGCGGCCAGCATGTGCTGCGCCTGCTGCAGTTGCGCGTATTCGAGGCTGCACTCGCGACAGGCGCGCAGGTGGTTGGATATGGCCTGCATCTGGACGCCGGTGACGGCGCCGTCCAGATAGGACGACAGCATGGACCGGGTTCGCTGGCACTTCATGCTGCCCATCTCAATCTCCTTGCTCCGCGGGCACGCCGAGCAATCCCAACTGCGGTCCCACTTCCTGGGCGTAGGCCATAAGCCGTTTCTTCAGCGCTTCCCGCCCCCGCGTCAAGCGCGACTTTACCGTCCCCAGGGAAACGTTCAGCACTTCTGCGATCTCTTCATAGGACAGCTCTTCAATGTCGCGCAAGATGACGGTGGTGCGATAGGGCTCCGGGACCTGTCGCAACTCCCGCTCTACTTTTGCTGCCACTTCCTGCTGCGCCACGCTGTCGAACGGGGACGCGCCTTCCGCCGCCAGGGTGTTCTTCAGGCTAAGCTGGTCCGGCCTCTCGGGAGGCTCGATGGCGGTCTCGCGGCGCTTGTGGCGGAACCACCAGCGGCGCTGATTCGAAGCCTCGTGAATGGCGATGCGATACATCCAGGTCTTCAGGCTGGCTTCGCCGTTGAAATGCTTCATGCCGCGAAACACCTTGAGGAAGACTTCCTGGGTGGTGTCGGCGGCGTCGGCGGGATCGTTCACGATGCGGTACACCAGGCTGTAAATGGGCTGGTGATAGCGCTGGATCAGCCAGGCGTAGGCCTCCTCGGAGCCGCTCTTCAACTCCGCCACGATCGCGGCTTCTTCTACTCGCCCTGCCAGCGCGCTAGCCAGGTCCGCCACAGATGCTCCCGCCATGGAACTCATGGCACGTACACCTCTATGGTAGCGGGATACCGGTCCGACAACAACTCCCCAGTGGCGCTCGCCCGGCCTAGCACGTTCGGCACGGTTCGGCTCACTCTCTTACAGACACCCCGGAGCTGCCGCAGGTTCCCGCTTCATGAAGGATTCGGAGTGGCAAGGCCGAGGAGAGGGCCAAGGCAAACCGGGCTGGCCGTCTTTTTTGGGGTGGGAACGAGAGCGGCTGGGTTGGCCCCAGAAGGAGCCAAGGTTCCAGTTTACGCGGCTGCGGTGTGTGGATCCTTAACCAGCAGCCCCTTGATCGTGCGAAGAAGCTCATCTACCGAAACCAGTTTGGTGATGAACATGTCGGCAAACCGCATATCTTCAGGCTCTGCCAGATCTGCCGAGTATATGGCGATGGGCACTTCAGGCTTTAGCATCTTCATAGTCGCTGCAACAACGGTTTTGCCAATGAGGGCGGGAAGAACGTGTTCCGTCAGGACTAGATCAACGTGGTTCTTACGGAAGATTTCCACAGCTCTGTGCGCGCTGGTGGCGGTCAGCACTTCATAACCTGCTCTTTCCAGCACTCGTTTACGAAGTCCAAGCGCAGTCTCTTGATCGTCTATGCAAAGGATGACCGCACGTGAGTGACCTGGCGCCTTCATAGTCTTCTCCACCGACGTCTTCTCCAGCGACACTGCGGAACCAGGGGACATTCAGTCAGATTTCTTGATCAGCCTTGGGGTTGGCATCAAAAGTGACAAAATCGAGAGTAGCTGAAGGTACCAGGCAGGTCGTAGTGCATCTAATCTGGAAACTGGTGAGTAGTGAAATGAAGGAACAGTCGTCGAAGGCCAAGATAACAAAGCTCAACGAATTAGTTGAGGGGCTGTGTGGGATTTATAGCCGAGTTGCACGGCGGCTCGGCGTTCACCGCACCTTCGTCAGCAGAGTGGCACGCGGCGAAAGGCATTCGGAACTGGTTGAGGACGCTCTGGTTGCTGAGTACGAACGGGCAAAACGTAACTGAACAGGGTTTGACCTTCAACTGAAATCCAAGCGTTCTCGGGCGCCCGCGGCAAACACTGGCAACGGCCTACTTGCACCACAACTGAGGCCAACCCCTTCTGAGAGAGGCCTTCATCAAACCAAATTGCTCGTACCCGCTCGACAGGAGCAAAGCAGTGGATCTGCCGTCACGAGGGAGAGCGCGTCCCGCCCAGCTTGCATCGTCGATGAGCGACGGCGAGCGCATCCAAGACGTTGTGACCCATCTGGAACGCCTGGCAGATGGGTTGTCGCAGGAGGCAGACCGTTACCGCCGGCTGGGGCGGCACGCCCTGGACCTCGAACAGCGCAGGAACTTCCTCGACCATAGCCTGCAGCTACGGATGCGCGCCGAGTCCATCAAGCGCGGTCTTCGCGACGACGGACGCGAATAATCCGGTCTGAGCAGTCGCTATTTCGGCATCTCCGCGGCCTTCGCCAGGTGCAACCCACGTCGCGGCGACGTGCTCCCCCTTGCTGGCCAGGAAGTGCTTCTCGCCCGTACTCTTCCCCCTTATGCTGCTCGCCCACAGCTGCGGCTCTGGTGCAGTTTCGTCAGGTTCACCTTAGTCCGCGGAACTAACCGGGAAGGCGATTGACCTGCAGTGCTACCATGGTAGTGCTGGGCTACGCTTGGCCTGGCTCCCCACTTCATTTTGTGCTGTTTCTGGCCGTTCAGGAGCGCCGTGTCGCCGAGTAGGAAGTTCGCGCGGGCGAGGTTGCCCGTCAATCCTCGACTGGTCACATCCACCTGTCAGGGCTGCGGGAAGCACGTTGGTACCAGCGCAAAGAAACAACTTTTGCGTATCGTTGAGAACGCGCACCGATGCCGATCGGCTGCATCCGTCGGCAGCCCGCGCCTGCAGTTCATGCCCGAACCCCACTCTTAGCCGCCGCGCGTGTCAAGCCCCCTCTTGCCCGCAAATCTCTCCATCCTCTTGCAGGCAAAGCCAATATATTGTTGGCTATTCTTTCCGCTTTGCCCTA
>DASYTX010000327.1:0-11928 GCA_036001865.1 Terriglobales bacterium | reverse complement strand
TCTGGCGCCATCGCCGCGGGGGCGGCCGTTGCGACAGCCAGACAGGAGCCGGCCAACACCACAAGCAATGCCGGCCAGAAACGCATCTTCCGATTACGGCGCGCCCGCAGCGGCGGAGTTGGCGGGGCGCTTCTCAAGACTGGACATCATCAATTGCAGGTCGAAGGCCTCTTTGCGCACGCGCTGATCGTAATAAACCAATGACAGCGCGATGGTCAGCAGCGGTGCGACAAGGCTGGTGGTGATGAAAGTCATGACCGAGATGACAACTGAAAACCAGGTCGGCGCCGCTTGTTTGTTGGCGTACAGCGTGCTGCCGAGGACGGCCAACATCGGCACTTCCCATGCCAAGGTGATGATGTAAAGCAGGACCATAAACAGAAAGTAAATAACGAAAATTCGGCCTCGACTTCCCTTCGTCAGGTCCCTGCTGCGCGTGGTTGCCTCCGAAAGGCCCTTGTTCTCCAGCACGGCCACCGGGATTGCCAGCGACCACATCAACGCAAAAATGACGCCGGGGACAATCAAGAGTAGAAGGCCCATAGCTATCCCCAGCCACACCGCGACCATGATGAACAGGATCCGCGGGATCAGCTTCTTCACCCTTGCGTAGGCGCCCGAGATGGTGGCAGGGCGCTCCAAATGGACATCGGAAACCGTTACTACCGTCGCCGCTTGCGATGCCGCCATTGCCAGTAAGTACAGAATCCCGGTCAGGACAGAATTCGCAATCGCCGACACCACTGTGGTCTGGATGGCGATCCCCGCCAGTTGCAGCGCGAGCACGGCCAGGTAGGGCAAAGCAACAATACCGACAAAGAGCAGGAAGTGCGTGCGGTAGAGAAAGAAGGTACGGTCGAGCAATTCCCCCGTAGTCATGGAGCGGAGCATCATCGCCATAACTGAATCCAACTGCCGCGGAACTGCGGCGATACTACCATAGAAAAACCGGCGGGCAGCCGGTGCCGCGGATCTGCCGCACACTCTCCTGCCCCGAAGATTACGCACTTGGTACCGAGTACTCCGTGCTAGGTGTCGGCCGGGGAACTTCTGCGCGCGAATAGTAGAGATCTTCCACCGCTTTCTGCACAACTGCGGCGAGCTTGTCCATCTCGCGCAGACTGTACCCTTCTGTTGAGATCGGCTCTCCCACCAGCAGGTAGATCGGGCGCGGGCGGATGTGGAAAGTGTCCATGGGCAGCATCTCAAAGGTTCCCACTAGCGCCATGGGGACGATGTCGACCCGGGCCTTGATGGCGACGTAGAAAACGCCGGGAAGAAAGGGGAGAGTCTGGCCGGAGCGGGAGCGGCCGCCTTCGGGGAAGACGACGAGCGGTGTGCCATTTTTCAATATGGTGGCAGCGCGGTTCAGGCTGCGCATAGAGGCCAGTGCATCTTCACGCTCGATCGACACCTGCCCCGAGCGCCGCAGGTGCCAGCCCAGGAAGGGATAACGGAACAACTCCTCCTTGGCCATGATGCGGAAAGAGAAGGGCAGGCCGGCGTAGACGGCGGGGATGTCGAGGGCGGAGAGATGGTTGACGGCGTACATGTGAGGGCGCGAGGTGTCGATGCGATCTACGCCTTCCACGGTCAGCGGCGAGCCAATGGTCCTGAGGATCATCTTCGACCAGGTCACCGCAAACCATTGCTGGATGTGGCCATCGCGGTCGAAGAGGGAAGAGGTGAGCGACAGAGTCCCCATGAACCCGGTGTAGAGCCAGATCAGCGGGTCGTAGATGAGGTAAGAGCGCAGCGCGCTGAGCAGGTCATTAAGGTTGTGGTGTGATTGCGCCAATGACTTCGATGCCGGAGTCGACGTAGAGGTTACGTCGCTACATGAGCAGTGTGCAATTGGTTCAGAGTTTCTCCCACCACATAGATTGACCCAGTCACCACCACTAAGCCACCGGGTCCGACGAGTGCGGCTGCCTTCTCCAGCGCGGCAGGGACGCTGGGTTCGAGCAGGATGTCGGCGCCGGTGCGGCTGCCGGCGTCGTGGATCTCCGCTGGCGTTGCCGAGCGCGGGTTGTTGGCGCGCGTTGCGACAACGGTTTGTGCAAGCGGAAACAGGATGTGCGCGATCTCGGCCACGGCCTTGTCGCGCATCACGCCGAAGACCATAGTGAAGGGCCGCTCGCCCACATGCTCCGACAGGGTCGAGCGCAAGGCCCACGCACCTGCCGGGTTGTGGGCCACGTCCAAAATCAGCTCCGGCCATTCTCGAGTGGCGGGAATGCGCTGAAAACGCCCCGGCCAGTCGATGTCGCGGATGCCGCGTGCGATGTCCTTCGCGGTCACGTGGAACCCTGCCGCGTGCACTTCTGCGGCGGCGGCGATGGCCAGTGCGGCATTGCGGAGCTGATGGCGCCCGACAAGCGGCGAGTCCACCTCGATGCGCTCGCCCAGCACACTGAGCGGGTAGCCGGTGCGCATGGCGCTGGGCGCGATATCGGCAAACTGGGACGCACCAGGCGCGACCGACGGAACGTATGCCACGGCGCTCACCGCCCGTGCCCCGCGCTCCAGAATGGCGTTGCCGATTACATCGTTCGCTTCCGGGTGTTGCGGCAGCGTAACCACAACTCCGCCCGGTCTGATCACTCCGGCCTTCTCGCTTGCGATCTCGGCGATAGTGTTGCCGAGGAACTTCTGGTGGTCGAGAGCGATGTCGGTGATGACCGACAAGACGGGTTCGACCACGTTGGTAGCGTCCAGGCGCCCGCCCATCCCGACCTCCAGCACCGCGATCTCGACACGTGCCCGGGCGAAATGCTCGAAGGCCATGGCAGTGAGCATTTCGAAGAAGCTGGGATGCCAAGGGAGTTCGCCGGCGGCAACCAGGCGAGTTGCGGCGTCCTCCACCAAGTCATGGATCGCACCGAACTGGGCATCGCTGATCTCGGCGCCATCCACGCGAATCCGCTCGTTCACGCGCAACAGATGTGGCGAGGTATAGAGGCCGGTGCGATGTCCCGCAGCGCACAGGATGGAAGCCAGCATCGCCGCCGTCGATCCTTTGCCGTTGGTGCCGGCGATAAGTACGCTGGCAAAGCGGCGTTCGGGATCGCCGAGCGCGGCCAGCAGCACGCGCATGTGCGCCAGGTCGAACTTGTGCGAAGGGATCGACGCCAGCTCGTGTCCCAGAGCGTACAGCTGCTCGACCGCGGCTTGATAGCTGCTCGGCATGTGGGATTGCGGCGGATTATAAATGGTTCGGCAGGCGCGAAGAACTGGGTCCACGCGCGGGAAGCCTCTGGAAATGCCGCGTTGACTCACCTTCTGCCACAGCATATGATTCAGCGCCATGACAGGGCCCGGGACTGGCAAGAGGGTTTCCCACTATAAAATTTTGGATCGGCTTGGCGGCGGCGGCATGGGGGTGGTTTACCGCGCCGAGGACAGCAAGCTGGGCCGCAGCGTGGCCTTGAAGTTCCTGCCCGAGGAGTACGCCCGGGATACGGGGGCAATTGAGCGCTTCCAGCGCGAGGCTCGCGCCGCCTCGGCGCTGAACCATCCCAACATCTGCACCATCTACGAAGTTGACGAATTCGAGGGCCAGCACTTCATTGCCATGGAGCTGCTGGAGGGACAGACGCTGAAGCACCGCATCGAGGGCCGGCCGTTGAAGCTGGACCAGTTGCTGGAACTCGGAATCCAGATTGCCGATGCGCTGGATGCCGCCCACACGCGTGGCATCGTGCATCGCGACATCAAGCCAGCAAACATCTTCGTCACCCAGCGCGGGCAGGCCAAGATCCTGGATTTTGGGCTGGCCAAGCTGATGCCGCTGCGGCAGCGCGTCGGAGAAGCGGTGGGGGTTTCGGCGGCGCCTACCGCGGTCGCCGAAGAGCACCTGACCAGCCCGGGTACAGCCCTGGGGACCATCGCCTACATGTCACCGGAGCAGGCGCGGGGAGAGGCCCTGGACGCGCGCACCGACCTGTTCTCCTTCGGGGCAGTGATCTACGAGATGGCCACCGGGGAACTGCCGTTCCCTGGCAATACCTCAGCACTGATCTTCGACGGCATTCTGCACGAGGCGCCCAAAGCTCCCGCCCGCCTGAACCCTGAAGTGCCTGTGGAACTGGATCGCATTCTGAGCAAGACACTGGAAAAGGAACGTCGGCTGCGCTACCAGAGCGCGGCGGAATTGCGCGCCGACATGCAGCGACTGAAGCGCGACACCGAGTCGGGCAAGTCGGCCTCGGCGTCGCGGAGCGCCGCGCCTGCATCGGCGGGAGTGGCCGCTGCTGAGAAGTCGCTGGCGGTCCTTTACTTCGAAAACCTCAGCGGGGCCAAGGAAGACGAGTACTTCCGCGACGGCATGACGGAGGACATCATTACCGAGCTGGCCAACATCGGCGGCCTGCGCGTCTTTCCCCGCCCCGCCATGCTGGCCTATCGCGACAAGCCGGTGACCGCGCCACAAGTCGGTCAGGAGCTCAAGGCGGCATACGTGCTAGGCGGTACGCTGCGCCGTGCGGGCAATCGCCTGCGCATTAACGCGCAGTTGGTGGAGCCACGCACTGGCCACACCCTTTGGGCGCAGCGCTTCGACCGCGAACTGGCCGATGTCTTCGAGGTGCAGGACGAGCTGGCGCGCAGCATCGCCCAGGCCCTGCGCATCACCCTGACTCCGCAAGAAGAGAAGAAGATCGCGGAGAGGCCGACGGAGAACCTGCAGGCTTACGACTGCTACCTGCGCGGGCGCAGCTTTGTCCGGCAAGGCAGCTTGGAATTCGCCATGCAGATGTTCGAGCGGGCGATCGCCATCGATCCCGAGTTTGCCCTCGCCTATGCCGGGCTGGCCCTGGTATGCGGCAAGTTTTATGAAATCCGGGAGCAGAGTCCGCGCTGGATAGAAAAGGGGCTGGCGGCCTGCGACCGCGGCCTCGCCTTGCAGCCGCAATTGGCAGAGATGCTGGCAGCGCGCGCCTACATTGCCTTTGCCCAGCAAAAATATGATGAATCCATCGAATCCGCGCACAAGGCAATCGAACGCAAGTGGAACTGCGATGGGGTCTATGACGTACTGGGCCGCTCCCTGTTTGCCTCTGGGCGCTCGCAGGAGGCCACTGCCCTGGTGGAGCGGGCGATCGAAGCCAACGGCGACGACTACAACACCTATGTGCCTTTCCTCAACGCTCTGGGAGCGCTGGGCAACAAGGAAGGCGTTCGCAAGCTGCGTGAGCGCGAGATGCGGGTGTTGGAGCAGCAGATCGAGATGGTGCCGGAAGACATGCGTGCTCGCATCCTGCTGGCCTGTGATTACGCCGAGCTCGACCGGCCCCAGGAGGCCAACCGCGAACTGCAAAAGGCAGTGGCCATGCGCCCCAACGACGGTAATACGCTGTACAACGCCGCCTGCGTCTATGGAATCCTGAAGCGGAAAGAAGAAGCTCTAGATATGCTGAGGCGGGCCAAAGACGCAGGGTACTCCAACATGGACTGGGCCTCCCGGGACCCAGACCTGGCGTTTATCCACAATGATCCGGAATTCCATCGCATCATCGGCTCGCCCGTAGCTGATCAGGCGGGAACAAAGACCAACTGAAGCGATCTTCTCATCCGAAACCTCCCACCCCACTAAATACCGCAGGTGAGTTTTGAAAAGGAGAAGCTCCCGGCCAAACTGCTAGGGCCTTCCGTTGCACATGAAGGCCAGCGCGCGGGCGATGTAAGCCTTCATCTCCGGGCGGCGCACGATCGCGTCCAGCATTCCCTTTTGCAGCAGGAACTCGCTGCGCTGGAATCCTTCCGGAAGTTTCTGGCGGATGGTCTGCTCGATCACGCGCGGCCCGGCGAAGCCGATGAGCGCGCCGGGCTCGGCGATGTTCAGGTCGCCCAGCATGGCGTAGGACGCGGTCACGCCACCGGTGGTGGGGTCGGTGAGGACAGAGACGTAGGGCACGCGGGCGTCGCCCAGGCGCGCGAGGGCGGCGGAGATCTTGGCCATCTGCATCAGGCTGATCACGCCTTCCATCATGCGCGCGCCGCCGGAAGCCGAGACGATGATCAGCGGGGTGTGGTCGGCAGTGGCGCGCTCCACCGCCCGTGTGATCACTTCGCCCACCACCGCGCCCATGCTGCCCCCGATGAACGAGTACTCCATCACGCTGGCGATGACCTCGCGTCCGTCCAGGCGGCCCCGGGCGTTGATGATGGCGTCCTTCAGGCCGGTGTCGGCCTGGGCCTTCCGCAGGCGATCGGCATAGGGCTTGAGGTCAACGAAGCGCAACGGGTCGGTCGAACGCAGCTCGGTATCGGTGACTTCATACTGGTTGTCGTCGAGCAGCAGGGCAAGGCGGGCGCGGGCATCGATGCGGAAGTGCCGATCGCAGTGAGGACAGACGTTCCAGTTCTGGTCGAGATCTTTCTTCCAGATGATCTTGCGGCAGTTCTCGCACTTGACCCACAGCCCCTCGGTACGCACGCGCCGCTCGCCCGTGGTGGCCTCTACCTCACCGGTTTGTCGCTTGAACCAAGCCATTAGAAGCAGGGGTGTAAGAGTGGTAAGTCAGGACCCGAAAGCGTCAATATTCGATGCCGCGTTGTGCCATGACGCCTTTCTCGTAGGCGTGTTTTACCTGGCGCATCTCGGTGACCGTGTCGGCCAAGTCAACGATTGTCGGATGAGCATTGCGTCCCGTCAAGACGACATGCACCATTTCAGGTTTTTTCTTCAGAGTTTCAACAACTTGCGCGGGGTCGAGCATGCTGTAGCTGATGGCGTAGTTGATTTCGTCAAGGATGACGAGGTCCCACTGGCCGGAGAGGATAGCCTCGCGGGCCTCACGCCAGGCTTCCTCGACCATGCGAACGTCTTCAGGATCCGTGTCCGCGCCGCCGACTTTGACGAAGCCCCGGCCCATCTGCTTCATCACGAATTTGTCGCCGAAGGCCTTCACCGCGTCCAGTTCACCGTAGTGCCATGAGCCTTTGAGGAACTGCAGCATCAGCACCTTCATCCCCTGGCCGACGGCGCGCAGCGCCGTGCCCATGGCGGCGGTGGTCTTGCCCTTGCCAGGACCGGTGTTGACGATGATCAGCCCGCGCCGGGTTTCCATAGTTTCGAGTTGCAAGTTCCCAGTTTCGAGCTAAAGGTCGAGGAACAGAACTCGAAACCCGAAACTTGAAACTAGTGAGCCGTGTGGTACGGATGGCCCTTGATGATTGTAAATCCCCGATAGAGCTGCTCCAGCAGGACAACGCGTGTCAGTTCATGGGAAAGTGTCATCTTCCCGAAAGACAGGACAAGGTCGGCGGCGTGACGTGATTGATTGCTGAAGCCGTCCGCCGGGCCGACAGCGAAGATCAGATTTTGCGTGCCGCGGTCCTGCTGGTCGCGTAATAACTCGGCGAACTCTTCCGAGGTGAACTGGCGGCCGCGCTGGTCGAGCAACACCAACACTGGATGGGTCCGCCCTGCGGCCTTGTCCACCATTTTCAGCAGCCCCTCCTCGCTGGCCAGCTCCTGCGATTCGGCATCGACGTAACGCGAGAGCCGCTTCAGGTATTCGTCGGTGAGCTGCTCGATTGACTTTTCCTTGGTCTTTCCGATCCAGGCGACTTTGAGTTTCACGAGAAGAAACTATCAGCTTTCAGCCGCCAGCTCTCAGCTTTTGCCTTTCGGCTGACGGCTGATGACTGAGAGCGGAAAGCCGTCTCAGTCCAGCGCGTAGCGCTTGCGCTTTTCCAGCAAGGTCTTGCGGCTGATGCCCAGGATCTGCGCCGCCTTGGTTTTCTTGCCGCGGGTGTACTCCAGGATTTCCGCGATATAGGCGCGCTCGAGTTCCTGAAGGGTCATCTGTTTTGCTTTGGCGCCGCCAGCCTCGCGCACATGGAGGGGCAAGTCTTCGCGCACCATCTGGGGCGCCGAGCCGTAGATCGCAGCGCGCTCCAGCATATTGCGCAACTCGCGCACGTTGCCTGGAAAGGGATAGCGCTCCAGCGCACCCATGGCGTCAGCAGCGATCGACATCTGCGGCTTGCGATGGATTTCGCAGAGCTGCGCCAGCAGGTGGTTGGCCAATGGCCGGATGTCGGCGCCACGTTCACGCAGCGGCGCTACGACCAGCGGCACCACATTCAGGCGGTAGTAGAGATCTTCACGGAAGGTGCGCCGTGCCACGGCGTGCTCCAGGTCAACGTTGGTCAGGGCAATGAGACGGGCTTCGACCTCGATGGTGCGGTTGCCGCCCAGCCGCTGAAACTTCTTTTCTTCGATCACGCGCAGCAGCTTGGCCTGCATCGGCATGCTGAGGGCGGCGACTTCATCGAGCACGATGGTGCCGCGGCCGGCCATCTCCAGCCGGCCACGCTTGGTCTCAGTAGCGCCGGTGAAGGCGCCGCGCTCATAACCGAACAGTTCGCTCTCGAGTAGCGTCACCGGCAGGCTGGCACAGTCGATCTTCACCAGCGGCTCGTCGGCATTGGGACCGAGGTAGTGCATTAGCAACGCCAGCAGGTCCTTGCCGGTACCGCTTTCGCCGCGCACCAGCACGGTCGACGAGGTCTCGGCAACCTTCTTAGCCTGCTGCAGCAGTTCGAGCGATTTGGGGTCGGCGGCCACCCATGTGGCGAGCACAGCCTCGGCGCGCGAAGACGCTTGGTTTTGCGTGGCCTGCGCTGTTTCCGCGATCATGGCCGAGTCCGCCGCCGGGGCCGCCGCGAGGTTGCCGTGTGGGCGCGGGTCGCCGTCGCCTTGCGTGCCTTGGTCAGCTCTGCCGGTTGCAGTCGTTTCGCCGACTTCCACAGCCGCTCCAGATCGTAATAGTGGCGCGCCTTCTCGGAAAAAATGTGGACCACGAAGTCGACGTAGTCCAGCAGCACCCAATCAGCCTGATTGTAGCCCTCGACATGCGCCGGTCGCAGGCCGAGCTTGGAGAGTCTCTGCTCTACCTCATCGGAGATGGCTTGCATCTGCCGCGGGTTGCTGCCGGTGACGATGACAAAGTAGTCGGTGAAGGAGGGCGTGGCGCGGTCCATCTCCAGCACGGTCACGTTTTCGGCTTTTTTGGCTTCGCAGGCCGCGATGGCCGCCGCCACCTTGCTGCGCAGTTCCTTGGGAGTCATCTATGAGTGCTCATCGGACATCTAGCAACTTATCGCAAGGGAGTGACTTCGGCCAAGCGCGATCGTCATTTCTTGTAGAGCCCCGTCTTGCGAATGTACTCGGCAACACTCTGCGGCACATACTTGTGAAGATCCCGGCGTCGGGCAGCGGCGGCGCGCACCTGGGTTGCTGAAACCGCCTCGCGCAGCCCGTCCAGTATATGGATGGTGGTTCCGCCCAGCGCGATAGTGCCTTTCGCAGGTTGTTTCTTGAATGCAGCGGGCACCGCCGCTGGCAGGCGAATGCCCTGTGGCAGAGCATCGGCGACATCGGCCAGCGAGTACCCCGGCCGGCTGGCCACGATGAAGTCGCACTCCCGCAACAAGGCTTCCGCCCGGTACCAAGTGGCGATGTCCATGAAAGCGTCGATACCGATAAGAAAAAACAGCCGGTCACTCTTGCCCAGGGCGCGCTTGATCCGCCGGACTGTTTCGATGGAATAGCTGGGGCTACGCTGTGCGGAATCGCCTTCACCTGCTTCTATGAGCGAGGGCACAAACGCTTTCTCACCTGACGTGGCCAGCGCCAGCATTGCATAACGATGGTAGAAGGACGTGAGTGGCTCTTTCTGCTTGTGAGGCGGGACGTCGGCGGGTACGAAGTAAATCTTTCCCAAGTCGAAGCGTTCGGCGGCTGCTCTGGCCACGGCCAGGTGGCCGCGGTGTACCGGGTCGAAGGTCCCGCCGAACACGGTGATTTTCATCCGCAAGTAGTGTCTAGTTTCTAGCAGGGAGTTTCAAGTGACCGCGTGGTCGCGGGCGTCTGACCCCGCGGCGGTCATCCTGAGCGCAGCGAAGGATCTGGTCTAACCGCCTGGTCGCGGGGTGAAGGGGGCCCTGCCATGTCCTGTCATCCCGAAGGCGCATTGCGTACGCGTCGGGCGCGGGAGTGCGAGGAGACCGCAGCCGGCGTGATGGCCCGCGCTGGGGGCTGGTCTTCGGTGGCCTCTGCCGCCTCGGTCCGCAGTTCCTCAACGCGTTCGGCCAGAGCATACTTCAGTTTTTCGATGCCCTCCCCGGTCACTGCAGAAATCGGGAACAGCTCGAGCCTGAGCTTCCTGCAGTGCTGCTTCAGCCGGGCGAGCTTCTCCTTGTTGGCAATGTCGAGCTTCGACGCCACCACCACTATGGGCTTTTTCTCCAGCCCGGCGCCGAAACTGGCCAGCTCGCTATTGATGACGCTGAAATCTTTTACTGGGTCGGGACGCCCGCTCGAGTCAGAGACGTCAACCATGTGTGCCAGCAGGCGCGTGCGCTCGATGTGGCGCAGAAACTGCGTGCCCAGCCCCGTGCCCCGGTGCGCGCCCTCAATGAGCCCCGGGATGTCGGCCACCACATAGCTGATCTGCTCCGGCTCCTCACCTACGGCGACCACGCCCAGGCTGGGCTCAAGGGTGGTGAAAGGATAATCGGCGATTTTTGGACGCGCCGCCGAAATGCGCGAGATCAGCGTAGACTTGCCGACGTTGGGATAGCCGACCAGCCCAACGTCGGCCAGCAGCTTCAGTTCGAGGCGCAGCGCGCGCTCGTCGCCAGGACGTCCGGGCTCGGACTCGCGCGGCGCCTGGTGAGTGGAAGTAGCAAAGCGGGCGTTGCCGCGACCGCCGCGGCCGCCACGCGCCACCACGATGCGCTCATCGGGACGCTGGAAGTCGTGCAGGCGCTCACCGGTCTCGTCGTCGTAAACGATGGTGCCCACGGGGACCTTGAGCACAATGTCGGCGCCGTGGCGCCCGGTCCTGTTGGATCCTTCACCGTGGCGGCCGCGCTCCGCCTTGTATTCCGGGTTGAAGCGGAAGTGGACCAAGGTATTGTGGCGCTCGCTCGATTCCATGAACACTTCGCCACCCTTGCCCCCGTCGCCGCCCGACGGCCCGCCGCGCGGCACGTGCTTCTCCCGGCGGAACGCGACTATGCCATTGCCGCCGTCGCCTGCCTTTACACGGATTTTTGCCTCATCAATGAACATCAGTGGTCAGTAATGCCGCCGGTCCGCTCTCGCATGCCGATCATTTGAGCACAAAAACAGCCTCTCGGCTGGAGAGGCTGTTCTGAGCAATCGCGAGATAGCTGCTGAACTTACTCCTGGGGCGCGGGCTCGACCATCACAAACTTGCCCATCGAGCCCTTGTCCAGGAACTTGATGATGCCGGTCACCTTGGCGAACAGCGTGTCGTCTTTCCCGCGGCCCACGTTCAGGCCGGGCTTGATGCGGGTGCCACGCTGGCGCACGATGATCGTTCCCCCGGGAACCAGTTGTCCCCCGAACGCTTTTACACCCAGCCGCTGCGAGTTGGAATCGCGGCCGTTGCGCGAACTGCCTAGACCTTTCTTATGTGCCATGACTCTACTCTACCTTGATTTGATGAAACCGCTCGAAAAACGTCGCTAGCCGGGAGTCGTTGGTCTTTAGCAAGCCGAACGACTAACGGCCAACGACAACCGACGCCTCTCTATTCCTACGGCTTGCGTTTCTTCGATTTCGCCGCTGGCCCTTTGGCCTTCTTTTCGGCGCCACCTTTGGCTGTGCGCGTGGCCTGGCTCTTGGCCCCGGCAGTGCGCTTGGCGGCGCCGGCCTTGTGCTGCTTCTGCGCTCCGGGCGCGCCGAAGTCGGCAGCGGATGGGAACTCATCGCCGCGCTCAAGTCCTGGCGCCCGCTCCCGTGGAGCTTTCCGCTGCGCCTTCGTGTCCTCGGGCGCGGTGAAGCGCTGGCCGTCAACCGCGATCTCGGTAATGCGCACGGCGGTAAAGGGCTGGCGATGTCCGCGCAGCCGCTTGTACTGCTTCTTGCGCTTGTAGTGGAAGACCAGG
>DASYTX010000326.1:0-5255 GCA_036001865.1 Terriglobales bacterium | reverse complement strand
CTTGGGATCGCTCGCCGCGTGCGCCTGGCGGTCGCTGGTGAGCAGCGTGATAGGGACTTCGAGCGCGATGGTGTTCACGTTGAAGCCGGAGACATCATCTGGCGCGAAGTTGGTGTTGTCGTCGGCGTCCTGGGCTACACTGAGAACACCGCCGCCGGCCGCCATGCGGAAGTTCAGCGAGTCGAACGTCGCTCCCAGATCGATGTAAAAGGCGTCGTCCGTGGTGCCGGCGAACACCTTAATCCCTTCCGGAAGACTGTAGATTCCCTGCTCGAAAAGCCCTCCGGACAAGGAGTAATTGGGCATCGTGCGTGGGCCAGCGTTTGAGGGCACAGCAAACAAGGTCCGTCCCTCTGAAAGATTCTCACTGCGGCCAGTCTTAGCATTGACCATCGTCACGCTATACGTCTGGCGCAAGCCGAGACCTTCTGAGCCGGGGCCGTCGAGCTTGGTGATCGGCGGAATTCCGGCAATACCGCCCACCGCAACCGTGAACACTCCTGGGTTTCGAATCTCGGTCTTGAAGCGGAACTGGAAGATGATGTCCGGTTCCGCATCGTGGTCGTGGTCCACCTTCATCTCGTAAAGAATGTTTGGGTCGAAGGGGAAATAGTTGGGCCCGTTGGAAGGCTCCAGCAACGGATCCACGGCGAGAATCATGGTGACCTTTGTGGGATCGGTATAGCTGACAAAGGCATACCAGTCAGTGATATCAGCCAGACGATCCAAGGCTGTGATGGGCGCCTCGCGGTGGTTGGCGCCGTACAATCCCCCTGGCCAAACCAGCGACAGGGCGAGTAGCGCCGCGAGAACGGATTTTGAATTGCTAGCTCGCATTTCTTGTCCTCACAATTGATCTGTTTTTCTCCGGCCTTGCCTGATATACGGAGCTGGGGTAGGAAATGGATTGGGAATGGTGTCCAAGCCATCCCGATTAGCTCAACGCCGGAATCCGACTGTAACTTGCAGACGTATTACAAAAGAGCAAGCAAGTAGCGGCGTGTCAACCGCTGAGCCAGAAGCGATCACGACCGATGCAGCCCTGATGGCGGGCGTCCACTCCGGGGACCAGCACTCGATGGCCCAGCTCTATGACCGCCATTCCTCGGCGGTATATGGGGTAGCGCTGCGCGTCCTGGGAGACTCCGGCACCGCCGAGGAAGTGCTGCAGGACGTATTCATGCAGCTCTGGCGCAATCCTCAGGTATTCGATGCCAGCCGCGGCAGCCTAGGGGCTTGGTTAGCAGTAATTGCCCGCAATCGCGCCATCGACGTTCTCCGCAAGCGGCCGCCGGAGAGTGATTTGGCAGCAGTGGCCATTTCGGTGAATGTCGATCTCCCCACAGCTTTGGATCAGAACCGGGCCATTGAAAAGATCCGCGGGGCATTGCGGGACATGCCGGCAGCTCAGCGTAGCGCGCTGGAGATGGCGTTCTTTGAGGGGCTGACGCACACCGAAATCGCGGATAGAACTGGCGAGCCGCTGGGAACGGTGAAGACGCGCATTCGCACCGGTTTGTTGGCCCTGCGTAAAGTTTTTTGTACATGACGACGCACGAACAATTCGCCGACGAGCTCCCGCTATACGCAATGGGATCGTTGACGGCAGCCGAACGGGCTGCGTTGGACAGCCACCTTGAGCAGTGTGCCAGCTGCCGTCAGGAGGTCGAGCGGTTGCATGGCGATCTAGCCTTGGTGGCTTTGTCCTCTGTGGGTCCCTCGCCGCCGCAGCGCGCACGCCAGCGACTGCTAAAGGCGATCGCGCGGGAGCCACGCGCGGCCGCGGTCATCGTGCGTCGCCGAGGGTGGATGTTGGTTCCGATCTTCGCCTTCGTAGTGCTGGCCACCTTCACCACGCTGCTCTGGCACGAGAACCGGCGGCAGCGGGAACAAATCGCCGCGCTCAACCTGCAGCTGGCGCAGCAGCGAGCCTTGCTCAAACAAGCACAGGACGTGCTGGCGGTATTGACCGCCCCCGACGCCCAACATGTCACCCTGGTGGCGACGCAATCCAAGCCCCAGCCGGGAGGCAAAACAATCTACTTGCCCCGGAGGGGAGGGTTACTATTCATGGCAAGTAACTTGGCACCATTGCCGCCGCGGAAGACCTATCAGTTGTGGCTACTGCCGGCTCGGGGAGGGGCGCCTTTGCCGGCCGGCATCTTCAGACCCGACCCGCGAGGCACTGCTACCGTCATTATGCCTCCGCTGGCCACGGGTGTTGAAGCCGCCAACTTCGCCGTCACCGTGGAGCCTGAAGGTGGATCCAGCTCGCCCACAATGCCCATTGTGCTTGTAGGGGCTGGTCAGTGAGCACCCCCTCTGCGTTCGAGACATCTGTGTTTCTATAGACAAAAATTTGCGAGCGGCTCAGCGATCAGCGCCATGAGCTCGCAATCATGACGAATTCGTCGACCGTCGTAAATACCTCGAACCGAGGTCACGCTGAACCGCACCGGGGTGATTTTCTTACTTGTCGTCTACGCTAGGTCGGTCTCCCCCACCCAGAATTGATGGATTAGCGGCCCGGTTGGCGCCGCGCCGCTCTCGACGCTACAAAGACCCCTCCCGTACAAGATGGCGCAGCAAAAAGCAACGCGAGCAGTTGCCGATCGAGACCAGCCATATCGAACAGATCCTCGGTCACAAAGGAAACGTTAGGGGCGGCGTGTTCCAGGTAAATGTCCCACGCGCAAAAGCTCCGAAGCACGGCAATATGGAAATTACAAACTCAATGGACATCAGCACGGTCCTGACTTTCCAGCCGACTGGCGAGGGCCGCGCCGCGACCACCGGTGACTTTGTACTGGAAGCAAATGAAGTCAACCCCGTGATACGCGCTCTCCACGAAAATGGCATCGACATCACCGCCCTGCACAGCCACATGCTGGACGAGCAGCCACGTCTATTCTTGATGCATTTTTGGGCAAATGATGATCTGGTAAGGTTGGCAAAGGGCCTACGGGCGGCTCTCAACAAAACGGGTTCGACGAAGCAGTAGGGCAAACGGCCCAGTCACTTGACGCTGGCCTCATCACGGAGATCACTCAGGGATGCAGAGGGCACCATGGAAACTCCTCATTTCGTATCGCTGCTGCACGCTGTCTTGTGTACCCGCGATATTGTCCTTTGGTTTTAGAGATTCCGTGTACATAACCGTGTACATGCGAAGCGCGGAATGTGCTATTTTGGCGAATTGAGCGACACGGGAAATCTGTAAGTTACGCGGCATCAATACGCTGAGGTGGTACAAATCCCACCACCCACCCCATCTTCCATCCTGATTACGTTGGGCTTAGCGCCAAGAACGAGCTGAAACTTCATGCTACTCACCCTTGAACACGGAGCCGTCCGCGAGCTGCGGCTCGACCGCCCACCGGCCAATGCTCTCTCCCCCGATCTCATCGCTGCGCTCACCCAGGCCATCACCGAAGCTCCTCAAGACAACGTCCGTGCCCTGATTATCTCCGGCGCGCCCGGCATGTTCTCCGCTGGCTTGGATGTGCCGCTGCTGCTGACCCTGGACCGCCCCGCCATAGCCGCCGCCTGGCGCGACCTCTACGCGCTGATGCGCGCCGTCGCTTGCTCAACTATCCCCATCGCCGCAGCTATCACCGGCCACGCGCCTGCCGGCGGGACGGTAATTGCACTGTTTTGCGACTGCCGTGTCATGGCCGAAGGTGATTGGAAGATGGGACTGAACGAAGTGCAGGTGGGCCTGCCGCTGCCGCCCGTGATCTTGGCTGCGCTAAAGCGTCAAATCGGGCCACGCCAAGCCGAGCGGCTCGCTGTCGGCGGGCTTCTGCTTTCGCCCGCCGAGGCAGCAGACATCGGCCTCGTCGACGAGCTGGTCCCCAGCGAGTGCGTTGCGGAGCGCGCGATCGAGTGGTGCCAGAGGCTTTTGGCGCTGCCTTCAGAAGCCATGCTGTCAACTCGCCGCCAGTCCCGCGCCGACCTGGTCGCCCTCTTCGATCAGGATTTCGAGCATGAGCTGAACCAGATGCTCGCCAATTGGTGGAGCCCCGGGGCGCAGACCGTGCTCCGCGCCATGGTCGAGCGGCTGGGCAAGAAGGTCAAGGGCACGTCGCTCTGACGGTGGCCGGCCAACCCTCCCCTTTGTCATCCCGACCGCAGCGAGGGATCTGCATTTCACGAAGCCGCAACAATTAGAAGATTATCATCCTGAGCGAGCCGGGGTCCCCGCGCGCTCGATCCAGCGCGGGGTGGCGACGCGAAGGATCTAGGTTTTGCTCTTTTATTGGCGTAAAGGGTGGGATTCGCACCTATGACGATGCAGCGTTGCGCTGCAGCGAGCTGCCGTGTTCGAGCTTCAATTCCCGCATGTAGAGGAACATGGGCAAGCCCAGCGAAACGCCAACCGTGAGAACGGCCAACGACGGCAGCCACCATCTCCGGATCCCGTGCCGCGTACTCTCGACTGCGATAAACACCAGTAGCACGACTGCCGAGACCATTACATCTATGCCGAAGAACGCGCTGATCCGGTTGACGAAGAGTTCACGAAAGAGAAGTCCAAGATTCAGGCCGTGCTCGGACAACCAGGGAAGGAACTGCCAGTACGGGAGCAGTGCTCCGATGAAACAGAGTGCCAAGTAGATTGTCTTCGGCTTCATGCCGTCAATCTAGCAGATCGCTGTCTTAGAGCCGCCTGTGCAATGTCACGGTGTTTTCGCCTGCACAAAAGGCCGACCCGAGATCGGGTCGGCCTATGTTCAACTCACTACCTTGATACGCTATCTCAGGTTCAAGAAAACCTGAATAGCTAAGCCGAACACTGCAACTGCCAATCCCGCCATCGCAAGCCATAGTTTCAGCTTGTCCTTAGACTTGATGTAGCTGGGTGTGTCTGGTGGGTCGTGCAGCGCCCGCAACAGATTTTTGACAGATCTCACCAAAAGCTCCTGTCTCTCTAACAGCCCCCCGGAAGATCCCCGACGCACAGGTTGCTTTTCTAGGGTCAGCTAGCGGCAGGTTGGCACCAAACCGCCGATTTTGGGAGCGGATGACAAGCAATGCTCCGAGTCCCTAAATGATTCCCGGTGCCACACAATGGCCGCGTGAGCAACCAAAGTACGGCCTGTGTAGCCGTGGGCCTACTCGTCATCCAGCGAGCAGGCTCCCGGACCGCGAGGGTCACCGCAGGTGCCGCAGGAGCCGTCGCCTTCGGCGAAGCCCGCCCCGCCCGTCTTGCCCGCCGACGCCACCGCAAAAACCGACAGCTTCTGGCGAAGCTT
>DASYTX010000325.1:0-13641 GCA_036001865.1 Terriglobales bacterium | reverse complement strand
TATCCCTTCGAGGAATGGCAGCGCATCGAGGAGAAGCTGGCGCGCCTCTCGACCTTCAACCCGACCAAAAAGAAATTTCTGAACCGCACCAACTATTACGGCCAGGTGGTGGAGATGGACAACCAGGGTCGCTTGCTGATGCCGCAACTACTGCGCGACGCGGCGCAGATCAAAGGCGAGGTTGCCGTGCTCGGCCAGCTCACCTACCTGGAAGTCAGGAACCTGGAAGCGTTCCGCAAGGAGATCGAGGAGGCACCGTTCACGCCTGAGGATGAAGCGACCCTCGACCAGTTGGGCATTTAGTGGCGGAGGAAGTTGGAGATTTGGACGACGCCCCCAAGCGGGGCGGGCATGGACAGGCAGGCCGGCGGAAAGAAATGCAGGATTCCGCAGGAGCTGGCGAAGTGAGAGCAGTTGGCCATGTCCCGGTTCTTTCAAAAGAAGCGATCGACTTTCTGGCCGTACGGCGGGGTGGAACCTATATCGATGCAACCGTTGGCCAGGGCGGGCACAGTTACGAAATCGCAAAACGCCTCGGCGCACCGGGTCGTTTGATTGCCTTCGATAAAGACCCGGCAGCGCTGGAGGCAGCGCGCGCCAGGCTGGCGCAGCCACCCGCGGAGCTTGAGGGTGACTGGCCGCAGGTGAGCCTGTTGTACGAGTCTTTTGCCAGGGTGGCTGAGCAGGTGGCGCCGGGAACGGCGGACGGGCTGCTGGCCGATCTCGGCTTGAGTTCGCTGCAACTGGAGGACACGCAGCGCGGTTTCAGTTTTCAGGCGGAAGGGCCGCTCGACATGCGCATGGATCCGCGCAACGAGCGCACCGCCGAACAAGTGGTAAATCGCCTCGACGAGAAGACTCTTGCCGATGTGATTTACGAATTCGGTGAGGAAAGGAGGTCGCGGAGAATCGCCAGAGCCATTGTCCGGGCGCGGCCGATACGTTCGACCGCTCATCTTGCGAGCGTGATATCGGCCGCGGCTCGGTCAATGAAACCGGAACGGATTCATCCCGCGACGCGCACCTTCCAAGCAATCCGAATCTTCGTGAACCGCGAGTTGGAAGACCTGGAGGCGCTGCTCCAAGGCGCGCCCCAGGTGCTTAAGTCCGGAGGGCGGCTGGTGATCATCAGTTTTCATTCGCTGGAGGACCGCATGGTCAAAGACGCGCTGCGCGAAGGAGCGAAGCGCGGGGCTTACAAGCTCCTGACCAAAAAGCCGGTAGTCCCCAGCGCGGCGGAAGTCGATCGCAACCCACGGGCACGCAGCGCGAAGCTGCGAGCCGCGGAGAGAGTTTGATGAGCGCGCGCAAGCTCGCGCGCAGCACAGCCAAGGGCGGCTGTGACACACACAAGTTTCGGGATGGCATCGTCCTTTCTGGAAAACGGGCGAATAAGTTCACAAACAATCCCACCCTCCTTGCGATGCTGTCCCGAAAAGAGTTTGGAGGCAAGAAATGTACACGGGCAAAGTGATTGAAGAGCTGATCGCGTTGGTAGTGCGCGCCGAGCAACGCGCCTACTACGAGGACACAACACCGCTCGAGTTGCCAGCCTGGATGACCGAGAACGCTCACAGCGCAGAACTGGCGGGAGTCGCGTAATGGCGCTAAGGGCATTAGTACCGCCGCTCAGCAGCTCGCGTCCGACCCGTGCCGTCAAGGCCGTCAATCAGGAGGTCTTCCTGCAGAAGCGCATCGACAACTCGCGCATGCGCCGGCTCGGTGACCCAGGGCGCAACCGCGAGATGGCCATGTTCGCCGCGGCCACCCTGGCTTTGCTGATTGTGGTGATGGTCTACGCCTGGCAGCACTTCAGCGCCGTCGAGTACGGCTACCGCATTGAACAGCTGCGCGCCCAGCGCGACGCGCTGATCGAGACCAACCGCGCCCTGCGCCTGGAGGAAGCTTCGCTGCGCGATCCTGAGCGCATTGACCTGCTGGCCCGGCAGATGGGCCTGGCAACCCCCGAGGCCGGCCAAGTCGTGCGTCTGGAGCCGCAGCTTGATCCGGGCATGCCGGTGCTGGCGCAGGTCGCTCCTGCCGAGATGACAGCACGGTAAAGCATTCACTGTGGTGAGGCCTCCGGTCCGCTTCAGCCGAAGTTTACGGACCGGATTGAACCGGAAGAGAGGGCGGCCCATGGCACCCGGCTTACCAAAATGGTTTCCGCGGTGTCCGGTACGGCCGCCCTCCCTACATATCTGCATAGGAAACCCGCTCCACACATGTTGATGGTCTTAGCGATCTCGGCACTTCTCCGGCTTCCAAAGTTCCGATCCGCCGACGGCTTCGCTCGCCGCCTTCCTCGGCTGGATTCGACGCACCGGCTTTACCTCTTTGCCGGGACATTGGTGTTTTGGACGCTAGCCATCGCCTTGCGGCTGGGGCACCTGCAGATCTTCGAGTACGGGGCGATGACGCAGCGGGCGCAACGCCAGCAACTGCGCAGCATCGACGTCGCGCCGCGGCGCGGCATCATCTACGACCGCAACGGCAAAGAACTGGCCATGACAGTGTCGGTGGACTCCATCTTTGCCGTGCCCGCGGAAATTCCCGACCAGCGCACCACTGCCACGCTGCTGGCCAAAATCCTCAAGGCCGACCGTGGCGAGATCCTGACGCGCATGAAATCCTCGAACGCCTTCTGCTGGGTGGCGCGCAAAGTGGACGCCGAGACCGCTGACCGCGTCCGCAAGCTGAAGCTAAGCGGGATCTATTTCCAAAAGGAATCCAAGCGGTTTTATCCCAAGCGAGAATTGGCGGCGCCGGTACTCGGCTATGTCGGCATGGACGACGAAGGGCTAGGCGGGCTGGAACGCGCCATGGACGACCGTCTCCGCGGCCGTCCCGGGAAGATGCTGATCACCATGGACGCCCGCCGCCGGTGGTTCGGGCGGGTGGAGCGCACGCCCGAGCCGGGTGAAAGCCTGACGCTAACCATCGACGAAAAGGTCCAGTACATCGTCGAACGCGAGTTGGAAGCCGCCATGCGGCAGACCCGCGCGCAATCGGGCGCGGTGATCGTGCAGAACCCGAGCACCGGCGAAATCCTGGCGCTGGCCAACCGTCCCAGCTTCAATCCCAACCTGTTCAACAAATTTCCTCCTGGCGCCCTGAAAAACCGCGCGGTCAGCGACGTTTACGAGCCCGGCTCGACCTTCAAGATCGTCACCGTGGCGGCGGCCCTGGAGGAGAAGCTGACCCGGCCTGAGGAGATGATCGACTGCCAGATGGGCTCGATCGTCATCGCCGGGATGCGCATCCGCGACCACGAGAAGTTCGGCGTCATCAGTGTCTCGGACATCATCTCCCATTCCAGCGACGTGGGCGCCATCAAGCTCGGCCTGCGCCTGGGCAACGAGCGCTTCGACCAGTACATCCGCGCCTTTGGCTTCGGCGCGCAGAGCGGTGTCGAGCTCCCGGGGGAGAGCCGCGGACTGGCCAAGCCCGTGAGCCGCTGGTCGAAGGTCTCCGTTGGCGCCATCTCCATGGGTCAGGAGATTGGCATCACTGCAGTGCAGTTGGCGGGCATGATCTCTACCATCGCCAACGACGGCACTTGGGTGAAGCCGCGCATCATGGCTCAGCCGCAGCTTCAAACCGTTGCGCAGGACGCTGGCAGCTCCGCGCCCGCCCAGCGTCGGGTAATTTCGCCGCTCACCGCGGTGCGCATGAAGCGCATGCTGCAGGAGGTGGTGCTGCACGGCACCGGGCGCAAGGCACAGCTCAACGGCTACACCGCTGCCGGCAAGACAGGCACGGCGCAGAAAGCCGATCCCGTGACCGGCGCGTACTCGCATAGCGACTATGTGGCCTCCTTCGCGGGGTTTGCTCCGGTGAATCGTCCTGCAGTGACGGTGGTAGTCATTCTCGACTCTGCGGTGGGGTTGCACCAAGGCGGGCAGATCGCAGCGCCGGTGTTCCAGCGCGTGAGTCAGCAGGTGCTGGCCTATTTGAACGTCCCGCACGATGCCGATCTGAAGCCCCGTCCGCTGCTCATGGCCAAGGTGAAGGACTCGGAACTCTCGGAAAGCTCGCCGGACCGCGTGGGCGGCGCGCTCGAAGTGGCCACGGAACCTGCGGCTGCGACCAGCTCCCAGCCCGAGCCGGCAGTGGTCGCGCATGCGCCCCTACTAACAGCCTCAGGCACGGTGGTGGTGGACGTGGAGGGCGGCGTGGTCGTGCCCTCATTTCTGGGCCGACCAGTGCGCGCCGCCATCGAACTGGCACAGGACTCCGGCCTGGAGATCGACGTCATCGGCAATGGCGTGGCGCACGAACAGCTGCCGCCCCCGGGCGCGCGCATACCGGAAGGAGCGCGGGTCGCAGTGCGGTTCGCTCGCTGATCGGCAGCAGCAAAGCTCTATAATTTGTGCAATGACCTTCCTGGAACTGCTGGATGGTGCGGAGGTCCTATCTCAAAGCGGCAACGCGGAAATCGCTGGCCTGCAGTACGATTCGCGGCGCGTGCGACCCGGGGATTGCTTCGTGGCCATGCGCGGCGAAACCACTGACGGCAATCGCTACATCGACGCTGCTGTTGCTCAAGGCGCTGCCGCTGTCGTAACCGACTGTGCCTCGGAACAGCCGCGCCCGGCTGTCGCCTGGGCGCAAGTCGCGCATGGACGCCGCGCCTTGGCGCGCTTGAGTGCGAACTTTTGCCGCCGTCCGGCGGAAAAGCTCAGCCTCATCGGCATCACCGGCACCAACGGCAAGACCACGACAGCGTTCCTGGTGGAATCCATCCTGCGTTCCGCGGGGCGCAGCAGTGCACTGATCGGCACGGTGGAGTACCACGTCGCCGGACGCGTCCTGCCTGCGCTGCATACCACGCCTGAAGCGCTGGAGTTGAACCAAGTGTTCGCCCAAGCGTTGAAGGCGGGCGCGACGGAAGCCGTGATGGAGGTCTCATCGCACGCCCTGGCGCAACAGCGCATCTTCGGCGTCCCATTTGATGTTGCGGTATTCACTAACCTGACGCGTGACCACCTCGACTACCACCCCAGCATGGACGAATACCTTGCAGCCAAGCGGGTGTTGTTCGAGGGCTGTGGCACGGCGCCGCCGCGGGTCTCGATCTTCAACATCGAGGACCAGCACGGAGCGATGCTGGCCAAGGGCAGCAAGTCGGCGGAGATCATTACCTTTGGGCTGGAGCGCGGAGACTTCCACGCGGGACACCTGGAGATCGGCCGGTCGGGCAGCCGCTTCGACGCAGTCACCCCCGCAGGCGTGATGCCGCTTTGGACAGCGCTTGCCGGACGGGTGAATGTGTACAACGTTCTGGCCGCCGCCGCCGCTGGCCTCGCGCGGGGCTGCACGCCGCAACAAATCGAGCGAGGCGTGGCAGCGTTGGAGCGTGTCCCCGGACGCTTTGAGCGCGTTGACTGCGGGCAGGGCTTCTACGTGGTGATTGACTATGCCCATACCGACGACGCCCTGCGCAACCTGACAGTGGTGGCGCGCACATTGGTCGGCGCACAGAACGGGCGGGTGATCACGGTGTTCGGATGCGGCGGCGATCGCGACCGCACCAAGCGTCCCCTGATGGGAGAGGCAGCCGGGCGGGGTAGCGATTTTGTCGTCCTTACCTCCGACAACCCGCGCAGCGAAGATCCGCTGGGCATCATCAATGACGCGCTGGTTGGGGTGCAGCACTCCGCAGCAGAGTACGCGGTGGAGCCCGACCGCAGGAAGGCGATCGCGCTGGCTATCGACCATGCGCGCCCCGGCGACATCGTCCTGATCGCGGGCAAGGGACACGAGAAGATCCAAGTGACCCGCGAAGGCACCATACCGTTCGACGACGTCGAGGTAGCGCGCAGCGTCTTGCGCCAGATGGGCTATGACGATTGCACGGCCGCCATGGGCGAGCCGGGAAAGGTATCCAGCGGAACATGAAGCTGGCGCTCTCGCGCATTGCAGAGCTGATCGGGGCCACGGGCGAATTCGACAGCCACGCTGTGGCCGCGGGCTACTCCATCGATTCCCGCACCCTCGCCCCGGAAGAGCTGTTTTTTGCCGTCAGAGGCGAGCGCCTGGACGGGCACGACTTCGTAGAGGAGGCGCTGCGGAGAGGCGCGGTGGCGGCGGTGGTGTGCAGCGACCAAATGGCGCGATTTGCGGTCAGGGCCCGATTGATGGCTGTCGACGATACCCTGCGCGCGCTGCAGGCGCTGGGCACGGCGGTGCGACGCATGTGGGGCAGGACGGTGGTTGCGGTCACCGGTTCCACCGGCAAGACCACCACCAAGGAGGCCATCGCACACCTGTTGCGTACCAAGTATCGTGTGCTCAAGAGCGAGGGCAATCTGAACAACCATTTCGGACTGCCCCTGCAGTTGCTGCGCCTGGAGCCGCAACACGAGATTGCCGTCATCGAACTGGGTATGAACCATAGGGGCGAGATCCGCGCGCTTGGCCAGCTTTCGCAGCACGATGTGGCCGTGGTTACCAACGTTGCGCCTGTGCACTTGGAATTTTTCGAATCCGTGGCCGCCATCGCCCGTGCGAAATACGAGATTATCGAGACTCTGCACGCGGGCGGAAGCGCCGTTCTCAACGCCGACGACGAATATGTCTCCCAGTTCGGGCGAGACTTTCACGGCCGCGTGCTGACCTTCGGCATCGAGCGCCCGGCAGAGGTGCGCGCTGAGGCGGTCGAGGAGCGCGGGGTCGAGGGAACGACGTTCGAGCTGGTGGCGGGCGGCTGTCGCGAGCGCGTGCAGCTTCCGTTGATCGGGTTGCATAACGTCTACAACGCGCTGGCAGCAGTGGCTGTGGGCCTGGAGCGTGGAATTACGCCTTCCCACGCCGCCGAGGCGCTGGGCTCTCTCGTCCCGCAGGACAAACGGGGTCAGTTGCTCGACGTGGGCGGCGTGACCGTGGTGAACGATTGCTACAACTCCAATCCCAAAGCGCTGCACGCTATGGTCTCGTCGTTCGCAAGGATCCCTGCCCGACGGCATATTGTTGTCGCCGGTGAAATGCTCGAGCTGGGAGCCGCGGGCGAGGAACTTCACCGGCGTAGCGGGGCCATGATGGCGGAGAAGAAGGTAGACGTGCTGGTCGGCGTCCGCGGCAACGCGCGTCATATGGTCGAGGCGGCCCAACAAGCTGGGATGGCGGCCGAGTTTGTTGAAACGCCGGAACAGGCAGGGGAGTGGCTGGCGCGGCAGGCCGTTGCCGGCGACGCGGTGTTGCTGAAGGCATCGCGAGGGGTGAAGCTGGAGCGCGCGTTGGAGGCCTGGGTCAGCGCACGCTCGTCGGTGGTCGGCCGCTAGCGGCGCCGATGTATGAGCCGCTCGTGACACTTGCCACCGTACAGCCCGGGTTCTAACTTTCGAGCGGAGGGGAATTGTTTTACTGGCTGCTCTATCAACAGCTCTATAATCCGGACTCTTTCTTTTCTGTCTTCCGCATCTTTCGCTACGTCACTTTCCGCACGGCGTTTGCCAGCCTGACCGCCATGTTCATGGGGCTGATCATCGGCCCAGTGGTGGTGCGCAAACTGCGCGAGTTCCAGATCGCGCAGTACATCCGGGAGGAAGGGCCCAAGGCCCATCAGAAGAAGGCAGGCACGCCCACCATGGGCGGGGTGCTGATCGCCATTGCCATCGTCATACCCACCCTGCTTTGGGCGGACCTGGGGAACAAGTTCATATGGATCGCGGTTTCCGCCACGCTGGCCTTCGCCTCCATCGGCTTCGCTGACGACTACCTCAAGGTCGTCCACCACCGTAACCTGGGCTTGAAGGGCAACACCAAATTGGCGCTGCAGGTGCTGACCAGCGTGGTCATCGGCGTAGTGCTGGTTTTGCTGACGGCCAGTGGCGAGTACTCCACCCACCTGCTGGTGCCTTTTTTCAAGAAGGCGCGGCCAGAACTGATCATCACCGCCTTCGCCCGCGAGGCCTATCTCTGGCCGCTTGCCTTCCTGCCCTTCATCATCTTTGTAGTGCTGGTGATCGTCGGATCCAGCAACGCCGTCAATCTGACGGATGGCTTGGACGGGCTGGCCATAGGATGCACCGTGATCGCCGCGGGCGCGCTGGCGGTACTGACCTACGTGAGCGGCCATTCCGTCTTCGCCACTTACCTGGAGCTGCAACGCATGCCGCAGGTCGCCGAATTGACCATATTCTGTGGCGCAATGGTGGGGGCGAGCATCGGCTTTCTTTGGTACAACGCGCACCCCGCGGAGGTTTTCATGGGCGACGTGGGCTCACTCGCCCTGGGCGGGGCCATCGGTACGGTGGCCGTGATCATCAAGCAGGAACTGCTGCTGCCCTTCATCGGAGGGATCTTTGTCATCGAGGCGCTGTCGGTGATCCTGCAGGTGGCCTCCTACAAGCTGCGTCGCAAGCGCATTTTCAAGATGGCGCCCCTGCACCATCACTTTGAGTTGCTGGGCTGGTCGGAGTCCAAGATCATCGTGCGCTTCTGGATCGCCTCGCTGGTGTTTGCACTGTTTGCTCTGACCACGCTCAAGCTGCGCTAGCCGCGCGGCGTCGTGGCACAATGGCGGGTCGACCAGTCGGAAGCATGGACGTAAAAGGCAAACGCGTGCTGGTGGTGGGGCTGGGGAAGTCCGGTGTAGCCGCGGCGCTTTTTCTGCATGAGCGCGGCGCGCAGGTCACAGTGTCCGACGTCAAGACCGAAGACCAGCTCCGTTCGGAGATCCCAGCGCTGCTGGACACCGGCATTGCCGTCGAGACCGGCGGGCACAGCGACCGTACCTTCCTCGATCAGGACCTGATCGTGGTCAGCCCGGGCGTCCCCGTCGACGTGCCGCAACTGGAGCACGCGCGCGCCGCCGGCGTGAAAGTGATCGGCGAGGTCGAGCTGGCAGCCCGCTTCCTCAAGGGTCACATCATCGCCATCACCGGCTCCAACGGCAAGACCACCACCACCGCGCTGGCCGGCGAAGTGGTCAGCATGGGAGGGTACGAGTCGCTGGTGGGCGGTAACATTGGCACGCCAGTGATCTCGCTGGTCGCCGATTCCACCTCCGACACGTACAACGTGCTCGAGATTTCCAGCTTCCAGCTCGAAACCATCGAGAGCTTCCACCCCGAGATCGCGGTCATTCTCAACGTCACTCCCGATCACCTCGACCGCCACCGCAGTTTCGAGGCTTACCTCGATGCCAAGCTGCGCATTTTTGAGAATCAGACGGCGGAGGACTACGCCGTCCTCAATGCCGACGATGCCACCTGCCGCACTCTGGCCACCCGCACCCAGGCGCAGGTCCGCTGGTTCGGCCGCAAGGGCGCGGTCACGCAAGGCGCCATGGTGCGCGATGGCAAGATCGTTTGGCGTGACGAGGGCGGTGACCAGGAGATCATGCCGGTCAGCGAAATCAAGCTAAAGGGCGCGCACAACCTGGAGAACGTGTTGGCGGCAGTCTGCGTGGGCCGCATCGTGGGCTGCGAGCCCCATCGCATTCGCCGGGCAGTGCAGGAGTTCACCGCGGTCGAGCACCGGCTGGAGTACGTTGCGACTGTGAATGGCGTCGAGTATTACAACGACTCCAAAGCCACCAACGTGGATGCCACCATCAAAGCCCTGGAGTCGTTCGCGGCGAATCTCCACGTCATCCTCGGCGGCAAGGACAAGGGCAGCGACTACGCCGTGCTGCGCGACCTGCTGCGGGAGCGTGCCAAGCGCGTGTACACCATCGGCGCGGCAGCGGAGAAGATCGAGCAGCACATCGGCGACGCGGCGCCGGTGCTGCGCGCCGAGACGCTGGAGACCGCGGTCAAGCGCGCCGCCGAAGCGGCCGCCCCTGGAGACGTGGTACTGCTGGCGCCGGCTTGCGCCAGCTTCGACCAGTTCGAGAACTACGAGCACCGCGGTCGGGTCTTCAAGGAGGTCGTGCAGGCGTTGGCGGCGCGCAAGGGCAAGATCGGCGAGGGAGCGGCGTGATTTTTCACCACAAAGGCGCAGAGACACAGAGGAATCCGTTGAATCGCATTTCTATGTGCCTCTGTGTTTCTGTGGCAAATTGTTTCCAGAATGGCTAAGCGGGTTAGCGTAGATAAATGGCTCTTCGCGGTAACGCTGGTGCTGGTTGCCGTCGGTTTGGTGATGGTGTTCAGCGCCTCGGCGGTGATGGCCAAAGAGCGCTTTGGCTCCGCCTACACCTTTCTGTTCCGGCAACTGGCATGGGCGGCTGCAGGCCTGGTAGCGATGGTGGTCACCATGCAAGTGGACTACCGGCGCTACAAGCATCCTGCGGTGGTGTTTTCGCTGCTTGGGCTCACGACTCTGCTGCTGGTGGCGGTGCTCTTCTTTGATCGCTCTCACAACACCCACCGCTGGTTCCGCATTGGGGCCTTCTCATTTCAGCCTTCGGAACTCGCCAAGCCCGCGCTGGTGCTGTTCCTGGCCTACTTTCTTGAGGGTCGCAGCAGAGCCATGGACGACTGGCGCCGCACATTGCTGCCGGCGACACTGCCCGTGCTGTTGTTTGCTGCTTTGATTGTCAAGCAGCCTGACTTGGGGACAGCGATCGTGTGCCTGGCGATCAGCGCCATCGTGTTGTTCGTGGCCGGTATGAGCCTGCGGTATGTGGCCTTCGCCGCACTGGCCGCCGTTCCTTTCCTTTATCTGCTGGTTTTTCGCGTGCGCTGGCGATACGAGCGCATCCTGGCGTTCCTGGATCCGTGGTCGGACCCACAGGGCCGCGGCTTCCACATCATCCAGTCGCTGATCGCGGTGGGCACCGGAGGTTTTACCGGCATCGGCCTGATGGAGGGCAAGCAGAAGCTCTTCTACCTGCCGGAGCCACACACCGATTTCATCTTCGCCGTGATCGCGGAAGAGATGGGTTTGATCGGCTCCCTGGTGCTAGTTGCTCTGTTCGCCATCTTCCTCTATCGCGGCATGCGCGCCGCGCTGGCCAGCCACGATACATTCGCGCGCTATCTGGCCACGGGGATTACCGCCACCGTAAGCGTACAGGCCCTTCTGAACATCAGCGTGGTCCTCGGGCTGCTGCCGACCAAAGGCATCCCTCTACCGTTCATCTCCTACGGTGGTTCGTCGCTATTCATGATGCTGGCCAGCGTGGGCGTCCTGCTGAACATCACTCAGAATCTGGACTGACCATGCGCGTGATCGTCGCGGGCGGCGGCACGGGAGGACACGTAATCCCAGCGCTGGCCGTGGCCCACGAGTTGCGCGCGCTGTACGCGGCCAAGGTGGTGTTCGTGGGCACGGCCCGCGGGATCGAAACCCGCCTGGTACCTGCCGCGGGTTACGAATTGAAGCTGGTGGAAGTGGGAGCACTCAAGCGGGTCAGCCTGGCGACCCGGCTGCGCACGCTTTTGGCACTCCCCAAGGCCATCGCGCGCGCGGCGGCCATCATCCAGGAATTTCGCCCGGACGTGGTCATCGGCGTGGGCGGATACGCCTCCGGCCCGACGATGCTGGCGGCGGCGCTGAGCAGCGTGCCTACGCTGGCGTTCGAGCCCAACGTCGTGCCCGGATTTGCCAACCGCCTGGTGGCGCCGATGGTCTCCGTGGCCGCCGTTCATTTTCCTCAGACCTGCCGCTATTTCCGCCGCTGTCGCGTGACCGGAGTGCCTGTGCGCCGGGCGTTTTTTGAACTTCAGCCAAAGACCGGCAGGCGGCCGACGCTGCTGGTGTTCGGCGGGAGTCAGGGGGCGCGCGCAATTAACGCTGCCCTGATCGGCGCATTGCCGGCGTTGCGCGAGCGACTGCCTGATCTGCATGTGATCCATCAGACGGGCGAGCGCGACTATAATGACGCGCAAGCCGCGTACCTGCGCGCCGGGATCTCGGCCGAGGTTTCACCGTTCATCGAGAACATGCCGGAAGTTTTCGGCCGCGCCGACCTGTTGGTGTGCCGCTCGGGCGCAAGCACCGTGGCGGAAGTCACGGCGGCGGGCAAGCCAGCGATCTTCGTGCCTTTCCCGCAGGCCGCCGACGATCACCAGTTGCGCAACGCGCAAGCGCTTGCCGGGGCTGGGGCCGCTGTGATCGTTCCTGAGAAGGAACTCACCAGCGAGCGGGTGGCCGCGGAGGTCGTGGCGCTTTTGAATGATCGCGACCGCCTGGCGCGCATGGCGGCCGCGGCGCACACCCTGTCGCATGCCGACGCCGCAGGCGAGATCGCTCACATCGCAGCGCGCCTGGCGGGTGTGCCGGAACGAGGTTAGCTGCGAACATCGAATGTTTGCCAAGATCCAACGCGTGCATTTTGTCGGTATTGGCGGCATCGGCATGAGCGGCATTGCCGAGATCATGCTCAACCTCGGATACAAGGTTTCCGGGTCAGACCTCAAGGGGTCTCCACTCACCGAACGTCTGGCCCGGCTGGGCGCCACTATTTTTGAAGGACACCGTGCGGAGAATGTGGCTGGCGCCGAGGTCGCAGTCACCAGTTCGGCCATCGCGCGCGACAACCTCGAGGTGCTCGAGGCGCGGCGGCTGCACGTTCCCGTGATCCAACGTGCCGAGATGCTGGCCGAGCTTATGCGCTTGAAGTACGGCATCGCCATCGCCGGCATGCACGGAAAAACGACTACGACATCCATGGTGGCGGCGGTGCTGGCCGCGGGCGGCTTGGATCCGACGGTGGTGGTCGGCGGGCGCGTGGACGCTATGGGATCGAATGCCCGCCTGGGCAAGTCGCACTACCTGGTCGCCGAAGCTGACGAGAGCGACCGCTCCTTCCTCAAGCTCTCTCCCATCCTCGCCGTGGTCACCAACATCGACCGCGAGCACATGGATTGCTATCGCGACATGGACGACGTCGTGCAGGCCTTCATCGACTTCATCGACCGTGTGCCCTTTTATGGCATGGCGGTGGTCTGCAATGACGACGAATGCCTGCGCGGAATTCTGCCCCAGGTGCAACGGCGAATCGTGACCTACGGCGTGCGGGAAGACTCCACTTTCCGGCTGCTCGGCGTGGAAACCTCCCGCACCGACACGCGTGAGCGGCCCATGAGCCGCTTCAGCGTCCATTACCACAACCGGTCTCTAGGCGAGTTCCGCCTGCACGTCCCGGGCGTACACAATGTCCTGAACGCGACTGCCGCTGTAGCCGTGGGCATCGGTTTGGATATTCGACCCGAGAACATACGCGAGGCGCTAGAGAGTTTCCGCGGAGTTGACCGGCGCTTTCAGTTGCGTGGGCAGGTAGGGGGCGTCAGCGTCATAGACGATTACGGCCACCATCCCACCGAGATCCGCGCCACCCTGGCGGCGGCCCGGCAGTGCGGTTACAACCGCATCCACGTGGTCTTTCAACCCCACCGCTACACCCGCACTCAGCTTCTGCTCGAAGAGTTCGCCACCGCCTTCGGCGATGCCGACACACTGTTCGTGCTCGACATCTACGCCGCCAGCGAGCAACCGATCCCGGGAGTGACAGGGGAAGCGCTGGCCAAGCAGATCGCTGCTGGTGGCCAGCGTACGGCCATGTACATCCCGTCATTCAGCGATGCAGCAGGGGCGGCAGCCGGCGTGGCGCGCGAAGGCGACATGGTGCTCACGCTGGGAGCCGGCAATGTGTCCCAACTCGGGCCCCTGATCCTCGAGCAGCTCAAGGCGCGAGAGCAGCAGGCTTCCGCCAACCTGGCCCGCTGACCCCTTACATAACGAATCACG
>DASYTX010000324.1:0-11805 GCA_036001865.1 Terriglobales bacterium | reverse complement strand
GATTTCTTCTTTCTGGATGGCGCGCATCACGTCGATAATGCGCTCGTAGATCTTCTTGAGATCATGGTTGGGCAGCGGCCCGGAGTTATACCGGCTGACGTTCTCGAAGATCAGCTTCTCGCGATCGGGCTCATAAACGGGCATTTGCGTATTACGCTTCAGGCGTCCAATCTCCTGCGCGGCTCGCGCCCGCTGGTTGAGCAGTTCCACCAGCCGGCGGTCAAGCTCATCGATTTTCTTCCGCCACTCAGTGATATCCATAACTGCAGCCAGTCTGGCCAGTGGCACTTAGCCGCTGACCAAAACTCAAATGGTGATGATGGGAGCCAAATGCTAAGTGCTAACGGCTGATTGCCAGTCGCCCGACCTTGGTTTCCCGAATCAGGCTGGCGACAAATTCCGCCACCGCCCCCGCCGCCCTCTCGCGGCCAGCGCGCTCGATGGTTTCCACCACGGCGCTGCCCACCACGCCCGCGTCGGCAAACTCGCCCACTTCTGCCAGGTGCTCCGCCGTGGAAATGCCGAATCCTACCGCAATCGGCAGGCTGGTAAACCGGCGCAACCGCGTGCACAGTTCGCGCGCGTCCGTAGTCAGCTCCTTGCGTGTGCCGGTCACGCCGGTGCGCGACACCGCGTAGACGAACCCGCGGCAAGCATCGGCGATCTTGCGCAGCCGCTCGTCGGTGCTGGTGGGTGCGGCCAGGAAAACCGTCGCCAGGGCCCGCGCCCGCATGGCGCGCAGATACTCGCCCGCCTCTTCTACCGTCAGGTCGGTGATCAGCGCGCCATCCACGCCAGCGTCGGCGGCCGCCGCGCAGAAGCGACCCAGCCCGAAGCGCAGCACTGGATTGAAATAAGAAAAGATGATCAGGCCCACGTCAGATCTGCTACGTACCTCGCGTGCCAATTCCAGCACCTGCTCCAGCCTGGTGCCGTTGCGGAGTGCGCGCTCACTGGCGCGCTGGATCACCGGCCCATCGGCAACGGGATCGCTGAAGGGCACACCCAGCTCAATCACGTCCGCCCCAGCCCTGGCCGCCGCCAGCACCACGTCGCGCGTCGTGGCCATGTCGGGATCGCCGCAGGTCACGTAGACGATCAGGCCGGGACGAGTGCTGAAGATGATAGGCATCCTAGATATCTTCTATCGCCGACATCCGGTGATCGCCGGGATCGCCGTGATCTGTCTCTCCTCAGTTGCGTTTCGCCGTGCTGCGCGAAGCGGAAAACACAGCCAGCAGCTCAGTTGCCTCCTGCATGAGCGGCGCCAACTTGGCCTGAGGAACTATCCCCGCCTCTTGCAATAGTTCCAGCCAGAACACGGTTTCATCCGCCTCCTCCACCACCATGCTTATCTTGGCAATGAAGTCTGCTCTCGATTGTGACCGGCCCGCTGCGCGATAGTTTGCCGCAACCGAAGTGCCGGATCGCAAGACCTGCCTTGCGATCACGTCGCCTTCGCGCGACCGCGGCAGCGCCCTGCTAAGCCGAATAATTCTCAATGCAAACTGTTTTGTACGCTGCCGTAGCTGTTCGTGGACCTCAATGCTCAACTTGATCCCCAAAACTGCCTTGCGCTTCGCCGAATATCTCGATCCTGGCGATTACGGCGATCCCCTGATCCCGGCGATCATTTCGCCCACGCCATGCCGTCAGGTTCTCTTCCCGGTGAAAGACTTCGCCCCACGTCCAGCTTCTCCAGATCGATCTCGAACACCTTGTCCGCCCTGGTCGCGGCCACGAACGCGCGCTTGCCGTCGGGCGTCACCTGGATCCCGACCGGCGCTTCGCCCACAGGAATTCGTTTCACCTCTTTTCGTGCTGCCGGATCGAAGATGATCACCTCGCCCGCCGCCGCATCCGACACCAGCACGCGCTTCCCATCGGGCGTGAACTTCACGCGGATGGGCGCCTTTCCCACTTGCAGCGTCTGCTTGATCGTGTCCGTACCTGTATCGATGATCGCCAGCCCGCCATCACCGCGCGGGCCCACCCACAGCTCTTTGCCGTCGGGGGAGAGATCCATTCCCTCGGGGCCTTTGCCGGTGGCGATCTGCTTCATCTGCTGTGGGCCCGAGGCCGACAGGTTGACCACGGTCACCGTATCCGACCCGATATTGGCCGTGTACAGCTTGTTGAGTTTGGGCGCGACCACGACCATATGCGTCACCAACTGTCCCGTGCCCATCAGCCAGTCCACGCGCTCGCTCGCCGGATCCAGCCGCGCCACCAGCCGGCTGCCCTCGGCGGTGAAGTAGATCTTGCCGCCTGATTCTGTGATCCCGTGGGGCCGCTGCAATGCGCCCAGACTCACCTCCCTTGCCTTGAGCGTTCCGAGGTCCACGACCGACAACGTGCTCCCCGGCTGCGGCCCGCTGCCATAGTTGGCCACATATGCCGTCTTGCCGTCGTTCGAGACAGCCACCTCGTGCGGCCCCATGCCGGTCGGCACGGTCGCCACCACTTTGAGGCTTGCCGCATCGACAATAGCCAGGGTGTTATCTGTCTTGTTCAGCACCAACAACTGCTGAGCGTGAGCAGGCAGGCTGAGCAGCGCCAGAAGAACCAAGCTCTTCACGTATTGTTCTCCATGAGGATTCCCATGTCCTTATCGCCGCGACCCGACACGTTGATGACCACGAGGTCTTGCGAAGTCCAGCGGCGTTTCAGGACCTCCGCCACCGCATGCGCCGACTCCAGCGCCGGAATGATCCCTTCCGTTCGCGCCAGCAGCTTGCAGGCTTCCAGCGCTTCCTCGTCCGACACCGCCACATACTCTGCGCGTCCTGACTCCTTCAGCCACGCGTGCTCCGGCCCGATCGCGGGATAGTCCAGCCCTGCCGATACCGAATGCGTAGTCGCAATCTGCCCCGCAGCGTCCTGCAACACGTAGGAATACGTGCCCTGCAGCACGCCGGGCTCGCCGCCGCGGAACCGGGCCGCGTGCTGGCCCAGCTCTGCGCCGCGCCCGCCCGCCTCCACGCCGATCAGGCGCACGTTCTTGTCGCGCAGGAACTCATAGAAGATGCCGATGGCATTCGATCCCCCGCCCACGCACGCCACCAGCGCCGACGGCAGCTTTCCCGCGGCTTCCAGGACCTGAGCTCTAGTCTCGCGTCCGATCACGGACTGAAAATCCCGCACCATAGTGGGATACGGGTGCGCCCCCAGCACGCTTCCCAGCAGATAGTGCGTGGTGCGCACATTGGTCACCCAGTCGCGCATGGCTTCGTTGATGGCGTCTTTGAGCGTGCGCGATCCCGCGTCAACGGCGCGCACCTCAGCGCCCAGCAATCGCATGCGGAAGACGTTCAGCTCCTGCCGCCGCATATCTTCCGTGCCCATGTACACCACGCACTCCAGGCCGAACAGCGCGCATACCGTCGCCGTGGCCACACCGTGCTGCCCCGCGCCCGTTTCGGCGATGATGCGATGCTTGCCCATGCGCCGCGCCAGCAGCGCCTGTCCCAGGCAGTTGTTGATCTTGTGCGCGCCGGTGTGCAGCAGGTCTTCGCGCTTGAGATAGATTTTTGCGCCCACCTTCTCCGACAACCGCCGCGCCGAAGATAGGGGCGTGGGCCGCCCTGCATAGTGCCGGCGCAGCTCATCCAGCTCCCGCTCAAATTCCGGATCGCGCCTGGCCGCCTGATATTCGCGCTCCAACTCCTCCAGCGCCGCCATCAGCGTTTCGGGGACATACCTGCCGCCATAGGGCCCGAAGCGTCCCGCAACAACCTGAATACGAGGGGCTGCCCGCCGCGCGGCTTTCGACTTTGCTAGCATCGCTTTACTTGGTGCCCGGTACTTTGTACTTGATACTTGCTCTGCCGTCCGCTTTTCGCACCGCGTCCACGAACGCTTTGACCTTGCCAGGATCTTTTTTCCCCGGCTCGCGCTCCACGCCGGTGACCACATCCACCCCCCAAGGGCCAAGGACCTTCACGGCGTCGGCGACGTTCTCCGGGCTCAGGCCTCCGGCCACGATGAACCGCACGCCCACCGTGCGCGGCAGGAATTGCGCGACGTCAATCCAGTCCCAGGTCTCACCCGTTCCGCCTCGCACGTAGGACGCAGTATCCAGCAGCACCGCATCCACCCCGCCCTGCTCCGCGAAGCTGCGCATGGCTTCCCCAAATTTCGCGAGGACAGGAACTGCTTTCACGATCCTCATCCCCACCTTGGCCTGGGTGCGCAGATCTCGCACGTATTCCGTGGTCTCATCGCCGTGCAGTTGGATGGTGGTGAGCTGCGCGTATTGCGCGACCTCGCACACATGCTCCACGGGCTGGTTGACGAACACCCCTACCGTCTCCACCGGCCGCGGAAGATCGGCGACAATCTCGCGCACCAGATCGGGATCTACCCGCCGCGCGCTCGAAGCGAAGATGAACCCCAGCGCATCCGCGCCGGCCTCTATCGCCATGTGCGCGTCCTCCAGGTTCGTCGTCCCGCAGATCTTCACCCAAGTCATGACGCAGTCTTCAGTCGGCTGTTTTCAGTTTTCTTTTGTTAGGCACGTCAGCAATTAGCCGCCGTAACTCCTCCCCAGGGTTGGCCGCACGCATCAGCGTTTCACCAATCAGGAATGCCTGGAACCCCGCGTCGCTCAGCCGGCTGAGGTCGTCGCTGGAGTTGATCCCGCTCTCCGCCACCCGCAGGACGCCGTCCGGGATCTTCGGTCCCAGCCGCAGCGCCGTTGTCAAATCGACTTCCAACGTGCGCAGGTCGCGGCTGTTGACGCCGATTACCTCTGCTCCCGCCTTCAGCGCCTGCTGCAGTTCCGCCTCATCGTGGACCTCGCAGAGCGCATCCAGTCCCAGCTCCCGGCACTGCCTGAGCAGCGCGTGCAATTCGGGCTCGCTGAGCGCTGCCACAATCAGCAGGACTGCGTCCGCGCGGTTGGCTCTGGCTTCCGTCACTTGCCACTCGTCAACGATGAAGTCTTTCCGCAGACACGGCAGCCGGGTGGCGGCCGACGCTTCTTGCAGGTTCGCAAGCGATCCTTGGAAGAATTGCTCCTCGGTCAGCACCGACAGCGCTGCCGCCCCCGCAGCCTCCAGTTCCCGCGCCAGCTCTGCCACCGGAAAATCGTTCCGGATTAGCCCACGAGAGGGCGACGCCTTCTTGAGCTCGGCAATGATCGCCACTCCGTCCTCCGCTCTCGCCTCCAACGCCCGGCGGAACCCACGGGGGGAGTGGAGTTCGCCCGCCCGCTCCAGCGCGCTCGCAGCGGCGCTCTTCCTGGCTTCTGACACACGCCTCCGAGTGGCGGCCACGATCTCGTCCAGGGTGGCAGGCATGGGCAGTGAGTATAAACCGCTTTTCGCCCCTGGCTTCCCCAGAGCAGCCGATCTCGAGTACCGCGTTGCGAGTACCGAGTGAATGGGATCAGCAATAAGCAGCAAGCGATGAGCAGGTCGGTACCAAAGGAGTACCGGGATAAGGACAGTTTAGTTAGCTATCATGCTGGGCATATGAGGGACTGAAGCCATGGCCGCCAAACAGGTCATTCTCTACTTCGACAGCCACCAGGACGCCTTACATTTCACGCTCGCTGCCAGCTCCATCCTTGCGGGCGACATTCGCACCCGTGCGCCTAAAGATCCAGCCGATGTCACCCAAAATATCGAGAGGATCACCCGCATCGTGGTCGAAGACATCGCCGTGCCAGCGTCCTCGGAAATCTCGAACTCCGCCGACTAGCAGCACCGGCAGCAGATCGGCAGATCCTTTGTTCTAGATCTCAGCTCTCCCTTACGCGCAGGTGACGTTCACGCGCTGCATCCAGTTCCGGCCGTTCAAGCGCGAGCCTTGGTACAAAATCAGAACAGAAGGGATGGTGCCGAAGAAGGGACTCGAACCCCCACGCCCTTGCGGGCACATGGACCTGAACCATGCGCGTCTGCCAATTCCGCCACTTCGGCACGAAGGGCTCGCGGCTGCGACCAGCCGCGCTTAAGAGGCAAGGACTACCTCAATAATTTTTGCAGACGCTCTCGGCCCTGTCAAACCCGGCCTGACTACCAGGTGCTGCCTGAGCTTCGCCTGGGACCGCTGAGCGTGGGCGGCGTGGTAGTGCTGGGGGTTGGAGCGCTCTGCGTGGCCGCGGTCAACGCGTTTATGTAGATCGTCGACTTAAATACGCCGGCACTGTCGAGTCCTTGCACCGTCAGCCGGCACTGGATGGGGTCCTCGGAAGCGTAGCCCACATTCATGTGGTTGCTGCCCTCAAACCAGGGCATGAATTGGGCCGTGGTCTGGCGACGGTTGGGAGCCGCTGTTGGGAGCGACGGGTAAAAAAGCCGGCCTGCCACGCAACCGCGGCAGCCGGACTTGGTTCCAATCAGGGGCGTTTTCCGCGTGCGGGTTCCCTGGGGGTTGTACACTCTTATTTCTCTCTTGCAGGGCCACATGCCGCAGCCACAGATGGAACCAACTCCGAAGATCCCACCCGAGCTCAACAAGAAACTGCGGGCCTTGGCACACGATCTCAGCAACTCCATCGAGACCGTGATGCAGGCGGGCTATCTGCTGGGCCAGTCGCAACTCGACGAGGCCAGCAAGAAATGGGTCTCGCTGATCGACACGGCGGCACGCCAGGCGGCGCGCATCAACCGCGAGATCCGCGACATTCTGCGCACCCAGAACGATTGAGTTAGGCCGCGCGTGGCGTGGGCTTCTGCGCGGACAGCCCGCGCAGGAAATCCTGCGTGGCGCGATAGCCTTCCAGTGTGCCCACGTCCATGTAGATCTCGCCGGCGTGGCTGCCGCGCACCAGGTTCCCGGCGCCAATGTAGGCGTTCAGAAGGTGCCCCAGAAACTGGTCTTCGCGATGCCGCGCTTCCCACAGCAGTTTGAGAGTGTGGAAGCCCGCTCCGCTGGTCACCACTGCTCCCCAGATCCAGTGCGAGCGCGCTTGTGGAGTCTTGACCTCCACCTGCTGCACGTAGCCGAACTCATCGCACACCACGGCGTCAAAGTGCTGCGGCTCATTCACCGGAAATAGCACCAGGTTGACCTCGGCATTCCGCAGGTCGAGCGCTGGGCGGTAAGCGTTCTCAGGAAACCAAATCGTGTCCGGCAGCCCAATGAGCACGCGCTCTTCGCGCTGCGCAAAGGGCTCGGCGCGGAACAGCGCATCGCACAGCCCCAGCGGCTTTTGTTGCACCACGTAGAAGATCTCCGCTGCGTAGTCGCGCTCGGCGAAGTAGCGCACGATGTCGCTCTTCTCCGCCGAGATCACCATGCAGATTTGCGTCGCTCCGGCAGCGATCATGCGCTCCACCAGGTACTCGGCAACCGCTTTGGGCCGCTCCACGCCGGCGATGATGCGCGAACCTACAGGCAGCAGTTCCTTGGAGCAGCCCAGTGGCTGGATCCGCTGTCCCGCTCCCGCCGCGGGGATGATGCCGATCACGATGCCACCTGCGAGAAGCGCGTGGGGCTGTCTTGCGCGGGAGAGAGCGGCCGCGCCGTACGTGTCTCCTCCAAATAAGCTATCAACTGCTCCGCCCGCCGCTCTCCAGAGTGCTCGTCCCGTGTCCGCTCCCGGCCTCGCAGCGCGATCCGCCCCAGCTCTGCATCGGGTAGCTCCAGCGCCGCCATCACGTCCTCGGCGCGCTCCACCAGCAGGATTTCTTCTCCATCCTTGAAGAAAGAATCCAACCCCTCCCACCGGTCGCTAAGGATTGCCGTGCCGCACGCAGCCGCCTCGAAGAATCTCCCCGACGGACAGTATCCCCAGCGCGACATGCCTTCGCGCGTGAGGTTCAACGTCGCCCGCGAAGACGAATAGAAAGCCGGGTGGTCTGCGGGCGCTACATGGTCAAAGCGCCGCACGTTCGCCGGCCACTGCCACTGCCACGGATACAGCGTGCCCGCCAGCACGAACTGAGTTTCTGGCATGCGCTGCGCAGGCGTGAGAAACAATTCATCCACCTTGGCCTGACGGTCCGCGGCGTACGTTCCCATGTAGCTGAGCGCGCAGCGGAATTCCTCGCGCGCGGGCACCCGGCGGTAAAACTCCGGATCGACGCAGCCATAGAGCGGGCGCGCCATGCGCGCGCCCCAGTTCGTTTCCAGCGCTTCGAGGATGCCTCCGCCAGTGAACGACAGGTACAGATCGAACTCGCCGATCTGTTCGCGCCGCAGGTAGTCCAGGTCGCCGGCGGCGAGTTGCGCCAGCGTGATAGGCGTATCCAGGTCGTAATAGACGCGCAGCGGCCTGTCCAGCGCGAGCACCTCGTCCGCGATGCGTGCCCCCTCCGGGCAATAGCTGGCCACGATCACGGCATCGGATTCCGACGCCGCCCGCAGCGCCCGCTCACGTGCCTCCTGCCACTCCGCGTAGAGCACCAGTTCGCAGTAGTCGCACCGCTCGAAGTCGCGCCGCCAGCGGTAGTACTCGACGTCCTTTTCAAAGAACGCCACCCGGTGGCCTTGGCGGTGGAGTGCGCGGATGATCGCGCGGTAGGGAGTGGCGTGGCCATTGCCCCAGGATGAGGAGAGCGTCAGGCCGAAGATGGTGATCCTCAGGCGCACCCCCGGCAGTCTCCCTTGCAATCGAGTTTACCCATCTGGAGAACGTTAGCAGCAACTCGCAACCTGCTCAGGACTGAGATGTTCGCGCCCCGCTGCCTGTTGTACTGATCGTCCTCTGGAGGGAAGAGAGGTGGAAAGAAAACAAGTCGTGCGCGCGCGAGTCTAGAAGCCATCTCATAAATAACCGGCATCGGACTCAACCGGCTGTGCTCCTGAGGAAGTTGCACCCGAGGAAAGGACGGGGTTGTGAGATGCGCTCTAGTCGGCCCGCTTGCTGCTCGCTTGCCGGGGCTTCGGCTCGCTCTTGCCCTTGAGATTGAGCGCCACTGCAGCGCGGATGAGATCCTTCAAGGCCGCCTCATCGACCTTGTCGCCTTGGTGAATGTCGATGGCGCGCCTGACATTCCCCTCGAGGCTGGAGTTGAATAGACCTGAAGGGTCCTTCAACGCAGCTCCCTTGGCACATGTCATCTTGACGACGTTCTTGTACGTCTCTCCCGTGCAGACGATGCCGCCGTGGGACCAGACCGGTGTTCCGGGGTTCGTTGGTTTCATCCACTTCCACTCTTCGACGATCTCAGGGTCTGCCTCGTGTATGATTTCGCGCACTTTCGCGAGCGTATTCCCGCGCCAGTCCCCAAGTTCCTTGATCTTCTCGTCGATTAATGCAGAAGCAGATTCCACTGGGACGGGCCTTTTCATGTACAGCTCCAACTCTCGCACCTATTTCAGCTGCGCTCAGGCGTTACGAGCGTCAGGTAGAGAACTTTCTCGGGATGCTGCACCTCGCCTGTTGCCTCATCCTGCTGCGGTGTTTGTGAGATGACTTCTAGTGTCCTGCCGGCAGGTCGCTCGACCAGGCATCGGCCGCGATCTTCCACGCGCCGTCGCCCTGCCGCTTCCACACCGTCAGATACTTGCCGCGGTCCTGCTTCCGGCCACCGTCCTCGGGGATGCTCATGGTGTAGCGCCCGACATCGTACGCCAGGTTGCCTTCCTGCCGGATGTAGGTAACTTCGAACTTCAGCTCGGTGACACCGTGGCTCAGCGGCGCTTTCAGATACTCGCGAATGGCTGCGCGCCCATGCACCGCGGCATGGTGCGGCGGCAGGTACACGGCGTCCTCCGCGTAAGCCTCCACCACTTTCGCCAGGTCTTTTGCGTTCCAGTTCCTGGCCCACTCCTCACCGGTCTTGCGGATGATGGCTTCAGCATCCTGTGTTCCTGGCGTCGTCATGGCTCCACCTCCGGATGCTCACATTTAACGTTTGTCATCCTGAGCGACCGAGGGTTCCCGCGCGCATTCGCATCCGGGGTCCCCGGCGCGCCCGGTCTTGGCGCGTTGGGGTGGTCGAGCGCGGGATACGGGAGCGAAGGATCTCGGTTTCCGCAAAGGACCACGCAAAGAATTCTCTAATAAAAATCCGAACAACTCAGGAAGAAGCCGCACTCGTTGCATGTGAGCTTGCAGTGTGATTCCTGCAGGCGCGCCGAGCAGTTGGGACACGTGCGGATGGCCTCTGCGGGCGGCGCTTGCGGCGCGTCTTGCTGCGGAGTTTTGGGAACTCGACCGTCCATCGCAATCAGACAGGAACAAAGGGCGCAGCCAACGCAGACTGCGCCCCACGTGATCTTGGCTCTGCTACGCCGCTCTCTCTGCTACGAGGTTGGTTTTCAGCGTGATATTGGTGTTGAGCGCACGCGAGATGATGCACCCGGTCTTGGCCTTGTTAGCCGCTTCCTCAAACTTCGTCCGGTCAGCGTTGGGCACGCGCGCCGTGACGTCCAGTTGGATACCGGTGATGCTGAAGCCCGCCTCCTGCTTCTCCAGCGTCAGCGTCGCTTTGGTCTCAATGCTGTCGGGCGTCAGGCCCTGGCTGCCAAGCTGGTTGGCTAGCGCCATCGAGAAGCATCCCGCGTGCGCCGCCGCCAGCAACTCCTCAGGATTGGTCCCGGCCTGGGTTTCAAAACGTGTGCCGAAGCTGTAGGGGGTCTCCCGCAGCGTTCCGCTGTCGGTGGAAACTGTTCCCTTTCCTTCTTTCAGCGTACCTTTCCAGACCGCACTGGCCTTTCTCTGCATGTCATTCTCCTCGGGGGATTTTTTCGGGCACCTAAGATAACACTTTTTCTGCCACCGTGTTGGTCCGCGGCCGCGCCGCCGCCCTTCGCCACCGCCATCGATCTCTAACAGCAGCTCTGCCGCCGCGCCGCTCACGCCTGCAGCCCCGCTTTCTGGGCCATTTGGGGCGAACCCGCCAACGCCGCCCGCCTTCTAACTAGTAAAAGTGGACCGAGCATCGAACCAAGCTTCTGTCCAGAGAGGACTAAATATGAGGAAACTACTGCTTCTTCTGACCCTCGTCGCCCTGGTCAGCTTCGCCTGGGCCGACGACGCCCGCACCGACGCCGCCCAGCGCCTGGGCGCAGCCGCCCAGGTCATGAACCAGATCATGGCCGCCCCCGACAAGGGCATCCCCGAGGAAGTCCTCGACGGCGCCAAGTGCGTCGCCATCGTCCCGGACATGTTCAAGGCGGGGTTTGTGTTTGGCGGCGTGCACGGCAAGGGCGTGGCCACCTGCCGCACCGGCAAGGGATGGAGCGCGCCCGCATTCTTCACCATCAGCGGTGGCAGTTGGGGAGCGCAGATTGGCGCCCAGAGCATCGACCTGGTGATGATGGTCATGAACGAGCCGGGCATGAAGAACCTGCTCTCCAACAAATTTGAGATCGGCGCCGACGCCTCCGCCGCCGCCGGACCGGTGGGCCGCCATGCTTCTGCGGGCACCGACTGGACGCTGGAGACGCAGATCCTTACCTACTCGCGCACCAAGGGCATCTTCGCCGGCGTCACCCTGAAAGGTGACGTCATCCGCCAAGACGACGATTCCATGAAGGCCGTCTACGGCCCCAAGGTCACGCAGCGCGAGGTCCTGAGCGGCAAGGTGCCGCCGCCGGCCGAGGCGCGCACCTTCCTGGCCGCTGTGGCCAACGCCAAGAACATCGCGCAGGCAAAATAGCTGCCAGTTGCCGCTGCTAGCTTTTGTGCGATCGAAGAAAAGCCCGGCCCACGCCGGGCTTTTCTTCTGACGTTGCGACCACCACTTACCACTAAACCATTAACCACTGCCCACTGCTGCTATGCGCTAATCTCTTCTTCTTGCCGACGACCGACAGTCGAAGTCCGGCGACCCTTCTTGCCCTTGCCGTGCTTGCCGCGCTGGCCGTGCACGCATGGGCGTTGGGGCCGCACCGCGCGCACCTGCT
>DASYTX010000323.1:0-7954 GCA_036001865.1 Terriglobales bacterium | reverse complement strand
GCGAATTGGCCGTGAACGGAAACTTGCCTACCTTGATCTCCCTCCCGCTCTCCCGCGCCTGTGCCTCGGTCAGCCCCACGCTGCCGATCTCGGGATGACAGTACGTGCAGCTGGGAATGCGATCGCGCCGCAGGGGGCGCGCCGGTTTCCCGGCGATGTGCGCGACGGCCACCAATCCCTGCATCGAGCCCGCGTGCGCCAGTTGCGGGAAGCCGGCGACGATGTCGCCAATGGCATGGACGCCCGGCTCCGCCGTGCGCATCCACTCGTCTGTCTGGATGAAGCCGCGTTCGGTCTTGACCTTGGTCTTTTCCAGGCCGATGTTGTCCGTTTGCGGCGCCCGCCCCACCGCGATCAGGATCTTCTCCGCCTCGATCTTCTGCTGCTTGCCGTCCGGCGGCGTGAACGTGACGGCAATCCCGTTCTTGGTTTTCTCGACCTTATCGACCTTGGTGCTGACATGCGACTTGATGCCCCGCTTGCTGAACGCCCGCAGCAATTCCTTGGACACCTCTTCGTCCTCCAGCGGCACCAGCCGCGGCAACATCTCCAGGATGCTCACGTCGGCATCGAATGATCGGTAGATGGAGGCAAATTCCACGCCCACGGCTCCCGCCCCGACCACGACCAGCGACTTGGGGACAGCGTTCAAGCCGAGGATCTCGACATTGGTCAGCACCCGCGAATCGGGCTCCAGTCCGGGCAGCATCTTAGCGACCGACCCCGTGGCCATAATCACATTCTTCGCTTTGACTAGAGAGCTTTCACCGGCGGCACCACCTCCCCCCGCCGTAAATACCTCAATGGTCAGCACGCCGTCCTTGGCGGCACCCATGAGCCTGCCGAATCCCTGCACCGTTTCCACCTTATTCTTGCGCATCAGGAACTCGAGCCCCTTGGAGTGCTTGGCCACAATCTTGTTCTTCCGTTGCTGGATGGCCGCCCAGTTCAGCTTTGCGCCCTCCACGCCCTCAATGCCGAACTCTTTCGCAGCCCGCAGGTGGTCCCACACTTCAGCATTGAACAACAGCGCCTTGGTGGGTATGCAGCCCACGTGCAGGCACGTTCCGCCGAGTTTGTCGTCTTTCTCTATGAGACAAGTTTTCAGCCCGTACTGGCCGGCGCGGATGGCGGCCGTGTAGCCACCAGGTCCCGCGCCGATAATCGCAACGTCGTAAGTCTTCTCAGCCAAGGCGCCTCCGTACTGGGGAGATATGACTGCGTTTAGGACCAACCTCCGATTGTATGTCACGAGCCCCGCCCAGGCGAACGCGAGGCTCCGAAGGAAGAGGGTCGACGCGGCGATCCTCGCAGCGTGGGATTCCAGTGGGCACCGCGGGCGAGCAAAGAGTCCGCCCTAGGGCGGATTTCTAATAATTCTTCGAAAGTCTTGATTCAGCGCGGGTCGGGTGTAGCCCAAAACCCAGTGCCACCATGGGTACGCAACGGGGGTCGCTCGGTTGCGTGACGCTTCTGGGCGAAAGCCACCTGGCAGAGGCGGGCAAGGGCGGCCAGCACTACGCCAGGTTGCGTCGGTTTCGTGATCACGTAATCGGCACCGGCTGCCAGCGCCTGCCGGTGGACCTCGGCCGATTCGACCCCGGTAAGCATGATGCAGAGGGAAGTGCGGCCTCTTGTTCGCCGGATGACCTCGATGCCATCGGTGCCAGGCATCTGGTAGTCGGTAATGACGCAGTCGCATCCCTTACCTACCGCCGTCAAACCGCTCGCGGCATCGGGGCAGCAGGTCACCGAATATCCAGCACTCCTCAGGATGCTGCCCCACAGGAGGCTCTGGGTGGGCTCGTCATCAATCAAAACAATCCGAATGTTCCAGCGTGCCAGCATCGACATGCGATTGGATGAAGAGTAGTACAACTATTATGGAGAGCGTACCAAAGCACCGCGCTTTGTCAAGCCGGGAAGGCTATTTGTTTTCTTATTGTTACAAGAAAACCCTCCAAAACCTCGGTGGAATTGGAATCAGTGACTGGGCGCGGGATGTGCTCGGGTCGGCGGGATTTGAAACTGGAGCAGACTTGCGAACTCACCCGACTTCATCCATAGTAGTCATAACACTATTATGACCACAGAGCTGCAGAGAGAGGTCGCGGCACCGCTCTCATCGCACGACAGAATCCTGCACGCGGCCAAGCAACTGTTTGCCAGCCGTGGCTACGAAAACACCAGCACGGTGGCCATCGCGCGCATGGCAGGCACCAGCGAATCGCAGCTTATGAAGCACTTTGGCAGCAAGGAAGGGCTGCTGGAAGCCATTTTCGACCAGGGCTGGGAGCGAATGGGCTATCTGCTGCGCGGCATACACGACCTGGGCTCACCGCGGGAGAAACTGCAGGCGCTACTCGATGTCGTGTTGAACGCGCTGGAGCGCGACCGCGAGCTCAAGGAGCTGATGTTGCTGGAAGGCAGGCGCGTTCGTAAGGAAGGCAAGATGGTTATGCTGACGCGCGGCTACCTGGAATTTGTGAAGGTGGTCGATTCGGTGCTGGCCGAGATGCGCGCCTCCGACCAGCTTCGTCCCGAGGTCAACCCCGAGGTAGTACGTTCCGGACTCACGGGGCTATTCGAGGGGCTGCTGCGCGACCAGATCCTGGCGCAGCGCGTTGGCTACCCGGCGAAGTACTCAACCGAAGAAATCCGCAGCTTTTTCAACATCGTGCTTGGCGCGCTCGGCCCAGCCAGATAGAAACCAGAAGCCATCCACCTCTCATCTCCTTTTCCGCCCTTTGGCTACTTTGCCTTCCCCTCCAGCTTGCGCAGAACCTCCAGCGCCTCCTGGTTGTCCGGCACTTCGTCCAAGCGGTAGATCTTGGAAAAGGCGATCTTGCCGGTCTTATCCACGACGAACACGGCTCGGTCGCTGATACCGGCGATAGGCGGGCCATCGCGAAAGATGCCGAACTTGCGCCCTACCTCGCCGTGCGGGTAGAAGTCGCTGGCCAGCGGGTAGTTCATCTGGCCAATGTCCTTTTTCTGCCAGGCGATGAGGCAGTAAACCGAATCCACCCCGATGCCCACAACCTGGGCATCCAAGCCGGCGAACTTTTCCAGGTCCGCGTTGTACGCCGGCATCTGGGCGGCTCAAACCGGCGTCCAGGCCAATACGTAGAAGGCCAGGACGACGTGCTTCTTGTTTCTGTAATCGCTCAGCTTGAAGGGGTGACGCTTTTCCCCGACTACCGCAGGCAGTTCGAAGTCAGGCGCTACCTCCCCCACTTGTAAGGCTGGCATGAGTGCCCCCTATAAACACGCTGTTGCCTGATGTGGGAAATGCCATTCTAGATTCAGTTCAGAAGTGGGGCAAGGCGGGCATATTGAGCGGCGAAAAGTGGGAAGTGAAAGGAGAAGGGACAACATTGCATGGTTCGAAATTTCCACACCTGAATACGAAGATTGAAAACCATTGCTGAATTCCGTGGCCACTGACGACCGGTTTCTGGCATCGTAGTTAATAGGTCCAGTCCTGCAGAAGTGTTAGTGTTAGCCAATCTCAGCCCAGCAGAGAAGAAGGAGTTCTCCGATGTTCGGCTTCCAGAAATACAACTACGGCACGTTTAACCGGGAAATGGTTTTGAAAGACCTGGCGGCCGGTCGGACTGCGGGCGGTCCGGAGCCCGGTGAGCGAGTGCCCGCCTTCGAGGCGCGTACCCTGGACGGTGACAAAATCCGCCTGAGCGACTTCCGCGGCCGCAAGAACGTGGTGCTCACCTTTGGCTCGGTTACCTGCCCCATGACCGCCGGATCAATCCGCGGCATGAGTGAGCTGTATGACGAGTACAGCGGCGACGACGTGCAGTTCCTGTTCGTCTACGTGCGCGAGGCCCACCCTGGCGACGAGGTGCCGGCGCACGAGTCGCTCGAGGACAAGGTCCGCGCCGCCGAGCTGCTGCGCGACGAAGAAGAGATCGAGATGCCGATCCTGGTGGATGACCTGCGCGGCAGCATCCATCGCAAGTATGGCAAGCTGCCCAACTCGACCTACATCATCGACAAGTCGGGCCGTGTGGCCTTCCGCGCGCTGTGGACGCGGCCCCGCGTGGTCGAGGACGCGCTGGAAGCACTGCTCGAGCGGCAACGCGACCGCGGAGTCGAGCACGCCGTTGTGAATGGCGGCGAGGACCGTTCCATGCCGATGACCTATCCCATCATGTACGCCCACCGTGCCCTGGAGCGTGGCGGGCACAAAGCCATGGCTGACTTTCGAGACGCCATGGGCGTGCCCGGCCGCATGGCCCTGGTGACCAGCCGGGTGGCGCATCCCGTGGCCATGCATCCCGGAAAGGCGCTGGCGGCGGCCGCGCTGGCGGGCGGGGTAATCGCGGCGGGAATTTTCGCCGGAACCAAGCTGCGCCGGCGCCGCTTCGCCCTGCGCGAGCCTTACCGCGTGCACGAGTTCGCAGAGCGCCGCGCCGCCACCGGGACCGACGATTACGAGCCCGTGGGAATTTGAATGGATTAGCGGTCTGCGGTTTAGTCACCGCAACCCACCGCCAGGGGAAGGATTTGCAGAAAGGACAAGGCGCCTCAACTGAGGCGCCTTTGATTTTTCCTGGCGACTAGCCGCTAACGACTGCTTGCCGCCCGCGGATCTCCGTCCTGGGTGCTGATGCCGGCGCCCACCACTTCCGGCTTGGCCTTGTCAGACAAAAGCTGCCGCAGCACGTATTGCAGGATGCCGCCGTGCCGGTAGTAGAGTACTTCCTGCGGGGTGTCGATACGCACCAGCGCGCGGAACTCGCGGCGCTTGCCGTCAGAGGAGGCGGCCCGCACCGTCACCTCCCGGCCAGACGCAAGGTTCCGGTCGAGCAATTGTTTCAGGCCGAGAATGTCGTAGACCTCCTGTCCGGTGAGGCCCAGCGAATCAGCGGTTTCGTCGTCCATGAACTGGAGCGGCACAACGCCCATGCCGACCAGGTTTGACCGGTGAATGCGCTCGAAGCTCTCAGCGATGACGGCATGCACACCAAGCAGCCGCGGACCCTTGGCCGCCCAGTCGCGGGAGGATCCGGAGCCGTATTCCTTGCCTGCGATCACGAGTAGCGGCACGCCTTCCGCACGGTACTTTTCCGAAGCCTCAAACACGGTCATCGTCGCACCGTCGGGGAACTGGCGTGTGAAACCACCCTCGGTGCCGGGAGCGATCTGGTTACGCAAGCGGACATTGGCGAAGGTCCCGCGCACCATAACTTCATGGTTTCCGCGACGGGCGCCATAAGAGTTGAACTCTGCAATTGGGACGCCGCGCTCGAGCAGGTAGCGCCCAGCCGGACTGTCCGGCTTGATAGCGCCTGCCGGAGAGATGTGGTCGGTGGTAATGGAGTGGCCCAGCTTCAGCAACACGCGGGCGCCACGTATGTCTTCAACCTCAGGCGGGGCCGCCGGCATATCGACGAAGTACGGCGGATGCTTGACGTAAGTCGACGCCGGGTCCCAGGCGAAGGTCTCGCCATGCGGTACCGCCATCGTCTGCCAGCGCTCGTCGCCATTGAAGACCTCGGCGTATGTCTTGTGGAACATGCCGGAGTTGATGCAGCGCTGCATGGTCTCGATCACTTCGCGCTGCGTTGGCCAGATGTCGCGCAGGTACACCGGCTCGCCATCCTTTCCCAGGCCCAGTGGATCGGCGAGCAGGTCAATGTCGATGCGCCCGGCCAGCGCAAACGCAACCACCAGCGGCGGCGACATCAGGTAGTTGGCGCGCACCTCGGAGTTGATTCGGCCCTCGAAGTTGCGATTGCCGCTGAGCACGCTGACCGCAACCAGATCATGCTCCTGGATTGTTTTGGAAATCTCTGGCGGTAGCGGCCCCGAGTTGCCAATGCAGGTGGTACAGCCGTAGCCCACCAGGTTGAAGCGCAGCTTGTCGAGATACGGCGTCAGCCCCGCTTCCTTGTAATACTCGGTCACCACCTTCGATCCCGGTGCCAGAGACGTCTTGACCCAGGGCTTGGTCTCCAGCCCCCGCTCCACCGCATTTTTCGCCAGGATTCCCGCGGCAATCATGACTGAAGGGTTGGAGGTGTTGGTGCAACTTGTGATCGCGGCAATAACTACCGAGCCGTGACGCAGGCCATTGCTCGATCCGGCAGCCTTGGCCCCGGGACGGAGCAGGGAAGGCAGCGCCTGCTCGAAGGAGGCCTTTGACTCCGACAACCGCACGCGGTCCTGCGGACGCCGCGGCCCGGCGATGCTCGGCTCGACCTTGCCGAGGTCGAGTTCCAGCACGTCGGAGTCCTTGGCCTCGGGCGTGTTCTTGGTATGAAACAGTCCCTGCTCCTTGCAGTAAGCCTCCACCAGCGCCACCTGCTCCTGGGAGCGGCCGGTGAAGCGTAGGTACTTGAGCGTTTCCTCGTCCACCGGAAAGATGCCGCAGGTAGCGCCGTACTCCGGCGACATGTTAGCGATGGTGGCGCGGTCGGCCAGGGGCAGCTTGGCCAAGCCGGGACCGAAGAACTCCACAAATTTGCCCACTACGCCTTTCTTGCGCAGCATCTCGGTGACGGTCAGCACGAGGTCGGTGGCAGTAGAACCTTCTCGCAACTCACCCAGCAGCCGAAAGCCCACGACTTGCGGGATCAGCATGGACACGGGCTGGCCCAGCATGGCGGCTTCCGCCTCGATTCCGCCCACGCCCCACCCCAGCACGCCCAGGCCATTAATCATCGTGGTGTGCGAGTCGGTGCCTACCAGCGTGTCGGGATAGGCTGAGAGCTTCCCGTCCTCTTGATTCACGAACACCACTCGCGCCAGGTACTCGAGGTTCACCTGGTGGACGATTCCAGTATCGGGCGGCACGACCTTGAAGTTCTTGAACGCCTGCTGTCCCCAGCGCAGGAAGGCATAGCGCTCGCGGTTGCGCTCAAACTCCAGTTCGGCGTTGCGCTGGAAGGCCAGTGGCGTGCCGAACTCGTCTACCTGGACGGAGTGGTCGATCACCAGTTCCGCAGGCTGCAGCGGATTGATCAGACCGGGGGCGCCGCCCATCCGCCGCATGGCGTCGCGCATGGCTGCCAGGTCGACCACCGCGGGAACCCCTGTGAAGTCCTGCAGCAGGACGCGCGCAGGGCTGAAGGCGATCTCGGTGTTAGGCTGCGCGGACGGGTCCCACTTGGCCAGCGCTCGGATCTCCCCCGCCTTGACTACGCGGCCGTCCTCGGTGCGCAACAAGTTTTCCAGCAGGATACGCAGCGAGTAGGGCAGGTGGCTGGTAGCAACGCCCTGCTTGTCCAAAGCGTCGAGCCGGTAAACTTGGTACTGCCTGTCTCCGACCCGCAAAGTCGAGCGGCTATTAAAGCTGTTCATGCATCCTCTTGCGCCGCAGCGTTAGGGGAAACACTTTAGATTAATCCTCAGGAGGTGAGCCTGCAAGCGGGGCCCTTCGCAGTGTTAGATGTGGTTTGCTTCGCTCGGGATTTAGACCGTGACCAGCAGGCCCGTCACATACATGATGGCGAAACCGGCCGCCAACCCTGCCATGCTATAGCCGCCGACCAGGGAATCAAAACCAACCGTGCGCAGCTGGTAGCGGATAATTTCGATAACCACCTGGAAGATCGCCCCCGCACCTATAGCGAGGAAAAGCACCGCCCACACTGGTGCGTACGCGAAGCCCCCTAAGATAGCACCCGCGATGGTGGGAGCGCCCGCCAGTAGTCCCATGGCCAGCAGGTGCCAGCGAGAAAAGCTGGAGCGCACCACCGGCGCAACCACGGCAACGCCTTCGGTCAGGTTGTGCACGGTGAAGCCCAGGATCAACATGGTTCCGACGGAGACCGCGCCCAAAGCATAAGCGGCTCCGATCGCCAGGCCTTCCCCTAGGTTGTGCACGCCGATTCCAAAAGCCACGCCGTAGGCCAGCAGCAAGGCACTGTTTGACTCTCCTGCGGCGTGCTGCCGACGCTGCATCCACTTCAGGACGGCGTAAAGTCCCAGC
>DASYTX010000322.1:0-6468 GCA_036001865.1 Terriglobales bacterium | reverse complement strand
CCGGAGAAGACGGTGCCAACCTTGCTGGTCTCGGTGGAAATGGCGGTTTCCAACTTGATGTGAACGCCGGTTCCGGCGGGCAGCGCCTGGGCGGCGGCGAGGGCGGACAGCATGACGATTACGGTGAGTCCGACAAAGAATCTCTTCATTCTTCCTCCATGTCAGTTCTGGGATGTTGTGCTCAGTTGCTTGAGTGCGGTGATCACCTGGTTGATGTCGGCGCGGTCATGCTGGTCCTTGCCGACGTGGATGAAACGCACCACGCCCGCAGGGTCGATAACGAACGTCGCCGGGCGGGCGATGTTGAAGGCATCGGTGCTGATGCGGTGATAGACGCCGTAGGCCTTGGTCACCCTGCGGTCCTCGTCCAGCAGGAAGGGAAACGAAATGGGGTGCTCGCGCAGATATTTCTCCGGCTTGAAGATGCCGGAGCGCTTTTCGGCGGCCACGTAGAACAGCGTGCCGAGGCGCGTGATCTCATCGTGATACGGCTCCAACTGGGCCATGCGCTTCACGCAGTTTGGTCACCAGGTACCGCGCAGGAATTCCACGATCACCGGCCCGCGATGTAACGCATCGGCGAGAGACGACTCGCCGGTGCGGTTGGCGGCGGGAAGGGTGAACTCCGGTGCGCGGTCACCGACATTTAACGTGGCGGAGGACTCAGGCATCCTGAACCGACTGTAAGACACGCGTTGAAGGCGGGCAATTGCAGAAGAACGCCAGAACCAGCGGAGGCACGGGAGATTTATAATCTCGCGGTTCTTCCGGAGAGCCCTTCTATGGCGGAGTTGAGTTCCACGTCAATTGTGGCGGTGCGCGGGCGGGAGATCCTGGATTCACGCGGCAATCCCACGGTTGAAGCCGATGTACGGCTGCGCGGTGGTGCGCTGGGGCGAGCTGCCGTGCCCAGCGGCGCCTCGACCGGCGAGCACGAAGCGGTGGAGCTACGGGATGGCGATCCCAAGCGCTATCTTGGCAAGGGAGTTCGCAAGGCTGTTGCCAACGTCAACGGGGAGATCGCTACCGCGCTGGCGGAGATGGATGCTTCCGACCAGCGCCGCCTCGACCAGCGACTGATCGAGTTGGATGGAACGGAAAACAAGAGACGCCTAGGCGCCAACGCCATGCTTGCGGTCTCGATGGCAGCGGCGCGCGCCTGTGCCAACCAGCTCGGAACGTCGCTTTTTCGCTACCTGGGCGGAACGGATAGCAATCTCCTGCCGGTGCCCATGATGAACATCATCAATGGAGGCGCACACGCCGACAACAACGTGGACTTCCAGGAATTCATGGCGATGCCAGTCGGGGCCGGGTCGTTCTCGGAAGCGCTGCGCTGGGGCACGGAGGTGTTCCACACTCTGAAGTCGGTCTTGAAGAAGCGCGGATACAACACCGCTGTCGGCGACGAGGGCGGCTTTGCGCCGTCACTTAAGTCAAACGTGGAAGCCATTGAGGTTATTCTTGAGGCCATCCAACAAGCCGGCTACAAGCCAGGCGAGCAGATAGCTATCGCGCTCGACCCGGCGGCTAGTGAACTATTCGATCAAGGCAAATATGTGTTCAAGAAGTCTGACCGGTCGGCGAAGACCTCAGAGGAAATGGTGCGCTTCTGGAGCGATTGGGCGCGGGAGTATCCCATCATCTCCATCGAGGACGGCCTGGCGGAAGACGACTGGCAGGGCTGGAAGATGTTGACCGAGGAGCTTGGCGCAAAGATCCAGCTCGTGGGCGATGACTTGTTCGTGACCAACACCAAACGGCTGCAGCGCGGCATCGAGCAGGGAGTGGCGAATTCCATACTGATCAAAGTGAACCAGATCGGCACGGTCAGCGAAACCCTGGACGCGATCGCGCTGGCGCGCCGCCACAGCTACACCTGCGTGATCTCGCACCGCTCGGGTGAGACCGAGGACACCTTCATCGCCGACCTGGCAGTGGCGACCGCCGCCGGGCAGATCAAGACCGGATCGGCATCGCGCACCGACCGCATCGCCAAGTACAACCAGTTGCTGCGCATTGAAGAGGAGTTGGGCGCGGCAGCGCGCTTTCCTGGGATTAGAGCGGTGAACTACCGCGGCGAACCAACGGCAACCAAAGTAGGTATCTGAGTAAGCGCGTCGAGCGCAAGCGCGGTCTGAGTCGCTAACCCTGGCGCTGGAGCGCCTTCAGCAGGATGCGGCCGGGCCGTACCAGGTGGTAAGCAGGCGCTAGGGCGGCGGGCAGCGGGACGGCGGCGCAGTCGTTCAGGCCGGGGGTGAAAACGACGCGCAGGAGATAGGCCACGCGGTCGCGCCAGCGTTCCCGTGCGCGTGCCAGCAAGATGTGGTCGGGGAGTGTAGGGGCGGAAGCGACTGCCGACGTGAGCTTGCGCTCGACATCGTCGGCGAGACGATTCAAAACCGGGTTGCCAGCCAGCTTGTGGCGCATTTGTTCCGGCAACGGCGCAGCCAGAAGCCGGTCGGCAAGAAATAGTCCCAGGGCGAGCAAGCGGACGGCGCCGATCTTCTGTGCTCGCCTCCAAGTCATTTCCCAGTCCAGGGCGGGGTAGGAACGGATGAGCTGGGCCAGATCACAGATCCACCCCAGCCGCTCCCAGCCATGCTTCCCTCCATGCACGCTGAGTACGAGCAGCAGGTCCTCAGGCGACAAGGTACGGAACGCTGTGCCGCCGAAAGTTGCAAGCATGGTCCTTGGCCAGACGGTATCGGCATCCAGCCTCAGGGAAAAGTGGCGCGGCGCGAAGCGCCATTGCAATTCGACGAGTACCGCGCTGTCGGGATGCAGCAGTGGGAACTCGCAAGCGTTGGCCAGGTAGATCCGCTGCTCGGCGGCGCCAAACTCCAGGCCCGGCTGGTAGCCGAGTTTGCGAAGGATGTCGATGGCGGCAGGAAGATCGGGGCGGCGAATGAGCACGTCGAGGTCGCAGAACTGCCGCAGGCCGAGGTCACCGTAAACAGCTAGTGCGAGCACCGGGCCCTTGAAGGGGACAGATGCCACACCGCGGGTCTCCAGGGCGGTCAGCAGCTTCTTGAGTTCGGCGAAGAGTTGGAGGTTCCGGGCAGCGTTGGCGGTGGCCTGCGCTGTGAGTTCTTGGCGGAAAGGCGCGGGCAGCGCTTTTGAGAATCTCCCGACCAGGTGGCGATGAAGGAGCGGCAGCACACGGTGGCGATCGGCCACCGCCAGCAGAAGCGACAGGTCAAGCTCAGAAGCGAGCAGACGCTCGATTTCATGGGTGCTTCGCGGCTCCAGTTCGAGGCGGCCGCAGGCAAGCAGCAGTTGGAACTCGGGAGAGAATTTGCCAAAAGAGGGACGTGGATCCCCAGAAGTCATTACCGGAGGGGATGGGGGAACGGCGCTGGAAGCCATGACGCTCCTATGCGCTCACCGGCGCGAGCATCTCGGCAGCTGGACTGCTGGGCGGGTTTTGCGGGCTGCCAAGCTGCTTTTCCCCAAAGAACAGGCGCAGCCACAACTCAAGGCCGACCAGTCGGGCGAGACGACGAGTCGGATCGCCGTCGTAGCCCTGAAGCAGCCCGGATCGTTCCCGCACTAGCTCGGCGGCGGCGACCTCGACATCCACGTAGCCGTAATGGCTGCTCAAGCAGCCCGGTGCGACGTACTCTTGCAGGTCGCCATATTCCCGGGCTGAACCTTCGTTGACGAAATGGGTGAAGTCGGCCTTGGTGTCGCGGAGCCGGATGGCTTCCGGAAGCAGGCCCTTCATTGCAGCGCGGTATAAGCCCTTGGGAACTCCCTGCCAGTTCACGACCTCGCCGGGAATGGCCATGATGAAAGCAATGAGGTCGCGATCCAGGAAGGGATAGGCCAGCTCCAGGCCGAATAGAGCAGCTGCCTTGTTTTGTTCTTCAATGATGTTCAGGTGAGCGCGGCTATGGTGATAACAGCCGAGAGAGTGTTTGCTGGCGCCGGGCCAGCTAAGGGGTTTCTGGATCTGGGCGCGAGCCAATGCACGCCGACGAAGCGCGCTGCTGTACCAAAGGGGATAACGATCCGTGTCTCTGCGGAAGCGGATGGCTCGCCAGGCGTGGAGCAATGCACTGGGAACCGCGCTGCGGAGCAGATCCCTGCACAGCTTGCGACGCAGGTACCTGGGATCACCCTCCCTCCGCTCTGCCAGGACGCTGGATATGCGAAGCACTTTCACCCACTGGAAGTGCTGAACCAGGTCGAACAAGTATGCCGTATCAGAAAGCATCTGGTCGCCAAACATACCGGCCAAGACCTGACGCGCCCCCAGCTGGCGCATCACAGCGAACAATTCCCGTTGGCTGTTCCATTGGGGGTGGAGCACGGGCGTTTCTGTGTGCCACACCGCCTCGCGGGCGTGGGCGAGATAGCCCTGGCGGGCAGGCACGCGATGAATGCTGATGCCGCAGTGGCGTTCTATTTCCAGCAGAAACTGTTTCTCATCGGCCGGATGGCCGTCGGGATAGTTCAGAGAGACGCCCATGGCGGGAGCGGTGCTCGCGCCGGAGGCCTCGAAGGATTTCGCCGTGCACAAGATACCGGAAGAATCCAGCCCTCCGCTGACGGAAACCGCCACCGGAAAACTGCAGCGCAAGCGCCGTGCTACGGCCTGTTGGAAAAGAAATCGCAACTGCTCGACGTAATCCTGGAAGCACTTGTAGCGAATGCGGCGAGCGGGATCGAAGTCCCAGTACTGTCGGCTGGTCAGGCCCTCGGATGTAGCAACAGCAAGATGCCCGGGCAGGAGGCGCAGTACGCCATCGAAGGGCGTGAGATGCCGGCACTGGGCGTTGCCCGCCAGCAGCAGGTCGGCGAGAGCGTCATCGTTGGGGCGAGGTTGAACGTCAGGATGTGCGAGGATGGCTTTGATTTCCGAGGCGAAGAGAAACAGGCCGGGCAGCGCGCAGTAATAGAGCGGGCGCATGCCGAGGACGTCGCGGGCGAGCAAGAGCTTGCGCTGGGCGTAGTCGAAGATGGCGAGCGCAAAATCACCATTTAAGTAGCCGGCAAAGTCTTCGCCGAACCGTTCGTAGGCGGCGAGTGCCAGCGGAGCGTCGGAGGTGTCGGGCGGCACGGCAAGCAACTCGAGGAGTTCGCTGCGGTTGTCCACACGCCCGTCAAAAACGATGACCGCCCGGGAAGGTGCGACGTAGGGCTGGCGGATGCCGTCGCGCCTTACCTGCAGGCACTGGAAGGCGAGGCCAACCGACCCCTCGGTGTAAAGCTGTTCGCCGTCCGGACCGCGATGGGCGATGGCCTGGCTAAGGCGGGCGATTTCTTCCCTGTTTACCGGTCGCCCGTCGAGCCGCCACAGGCCGGCGATACCGCTCATCGATCACGCTCGCTGTCGGCGACGATGGCCTGGGCCACTGCAGGAACCAGCTCCAGATTGCGCGGATAGCGGAGGGAACGGACGGGTATTTTGGCCAGAACTCGATTGGCGAAGCTGAACTGCTGTTGCAGCCGCGCGCGCTCCGCTATGGATGTGTTGAAGGTGTTCTTCAGCAGCGCGAGGAAAGCCCGACGTTGCGGCACGCGGCGGATGCTGATCGTGGAACATCGTGAGCGCGGACTGGGAAGCAAGTACATGGCCCCCAGGGGAACGGGCTGGGAGTGGCAGCGGGTGTGGTCGAGAGCAAGAACTAATTTATGGGTGAGCGGGTTCATAACTGTACCAGTGGTTCGTGCAAACAGGCGCTCAGCAGTTTCCGGAAAGAGCTTCAGCCTTGGAGTGCCGGGTTGGGCCCTTACGGCGCTGTCTTCTTCTGACAGGACGAGCAGGTCGTCGGTGAGCAACCTATGTCCGAGATGAAGTAGCGCCGCCGCTAGGGTGGACTTTCCGTAGCCGCCGTCGCCCAGCAGGGCCACGGCCTGACCATTGATCACTACTGCTGTCGCATGCAGGGGCTCGATGCCTTTCTTGAGGAGCGCGAAAGAGAGCGCCTGGCCCAGCAGATAGGTTTGGAGCGACTCCATCGAGTGTCCATTCAGACTGCGCCAGCCGATGCGGTCTCCAGAAGCGGAAACGAGAAATTCAAACAGCCTTAGCCAGCGCACATGGATTGATCCATCGGCAAGTGAGTAACACTGGTAGAGCTCGCTCTCCTGAGTGACGGTCCTCGGCTGAGCGCAGCTGGCAGAAAACATTGAGGGGGGATATTCGATCAGCTCGACATCGGGGGCCGCTCCGGAATCGGTGCCGGCACATGGCAGTGGCAGCGCGGTCTTAACCCGGAGCCCGTACAAGCCGTAGATGCGGGGGTGATCTGACATCTATCGGAGGTGCGAAAGAAGGTCAGCTACAGGGACTGGGGCCGTTCTTGGTCTGCGAGCTGGTGCCGTCAAACCCGTTGCAGTCGATTCCCCGAGTGAGCTTTTGCAAGTCACCGTATGCCGTCAGCCGCGGCGTCGAGTAAGGCTTCTTCTTGCGGTCGTGCTGCGCATGGGCGTCGTATGCTTCCATCCAGTCCTCTCCGC
>DASYTX010000321.1:0-5417 GCA_036001865.1 Terriglobales bacterium | reverse complement strand
GATCTACAACACCGTGCAACACAGCCTTGTGCGCCCCTACCCGCAAACTGGGCTACGCCTAACGAGTCCGGGGCGCGCGCCAAGCTCCGTCTCCCGCCCCGGATGGCTAAGCCAACGCCGTGTCGACGGAGTTCCTCCCCGTAGCGGAGAAGGTGCGCTGCGCGGGCCTGTGGTGTTGATTTTCAAGCTCCCTCTCCGCCTCCTTTCAGGAGGGGGAGAGGGTTGGGGTGAGGTGGTGGTCCGCTTCATTACTTGCGAATATGCTCCAGCGGGCAGATCGTGGAAACGGCATAGTTGGGTACGTCCACGACATTGCCGATACGCAGGTCGCAGGCGACACTGGCGTAGACGTAGGCCTGCACCGGTTCCCAGCCGTAGGTTTTGACCAGCCAGTCGATCATTTCGTTGAGCGAGCCGCGCGCGGCCACGGTAAGGTCCTCGGACAAGTTGATGAGCGGCGCGATCTTGTCGCCGTTGAGATACTTGTGCTGGGGTGGCACCTCGCCCGCCTTCTTGAGCGGGTAGGCAACGGTTGCATGGAACACGTCCGGCTCGAGTTTCTTGAGCTGCGAGCCACCCTCGAAGTGCGGCCCCGCTTTGATCATCGAGGCCATGCCCTTGCGAATCTCGGTGCGCACCGTTACTTTGGCGCCCATTTCGATTGCGGTCCCGGCGACCTCGCCGTCACCCTGGGCATAGTGCACGTCACCCATGAACAGCCCGCAGCCGTCCACGAAGCAGGGCAGCAGCAGCGTGGTGCCGACCACCATCTGTTTGACGTCCATGTTGCCGCCGTTCTCCCGCGGCGGGATAGTGCGCAGGCATTTGTCCTTGTTGCTGCCATTGGGGCCGCACACGGCAGCGGGCAAGGCGCCAGTGGGTTGCGGCGGCAGTGCCACACCACCCGCCTTGCCCAGTTGCGTCTCGCGCGCCTCCCAGACATCCACTTCGGGGAAACCGGGCATCACGCCCACGGTGCCCATGAAGCCGTTGAAGGGGACGCGTACGCCCGGGAGCTGGTCGGACGTCGCCTCGACCCGGGTCAGCTTCCAGTTGGCCACGAATGGTTCCGGGAATCGGTCGCGCAGGAACCCGAAGCCGGGCACCACCGTGGTGTAGCCGTACTCGTCCGGCTCGATGTCGATCAGGGTGATCGCCAGCACATCGCCGCGCTTCGCGCCTTCGATGTGGACAGGGCCGGTGAGCGGATGCACGAGGTTGAGATCGACCGCACGGACATCCTTCGGCAGCGAGTTGATATTGAGATCCGAGTCGAGCGCATCGCGCGTCTCGAAGGTGAGGTACTGACCCGGCTTGGCCGTCATCACCGGCTTAATGGCCGGGTGATAGCGGTTGAAGCAGTTGCGGTCGTCCACACAGTGGGCACCCATTTTCTTCACGAGCACCCGGGCCTGTGTCTTGACGTCGGTGGTATCGGCAATGGCAGCGCCTGCAAACAGCCAGGTTACCGCCACCGACAGAAACAGCAATTTCCGGTTCATGGCGTTACCTCCCCTGTTTTATCGAGTTTTTATGATCGATGCATTGCATGAAGCAGTGGCACTATGAAACTGCGCCCGGCCCGTGTCAACCGCCTCGAGAACGGCTAGCGGGTAATGCCCAGCACGCCAAGAACAAAGGCATAAGTGAAGGCAATTTCCCTGAGGAACTCGTAGCGCCCGGAGGCGCCCCCGTGTCCGGCGTCCATATTGACCCGCAGCAGCAGCGGATTGCCGTCGGTCTTCAGCCAACGCAGCCTGGCCACGTACTTGGCCGGTTCCCAGTACATCACCTGGCTGTCGTTGATCGAAGTCTCGACCAGCATCGCCGGATAGTCTTTCGCGGCCAGGTTGTCGTAGGGTGAATAGGATTTCATGTAGTCGTAGTAAATCTTGTCCTTCGGATTGCCCCACTCCTCGTATTCGCCGGTGGTCAGCGGCAGCCGGTCGTCGAGCATGGTGTTGATGACGTCCACGAACGGCACTTCGGCGACCACCGCGCGAAAAAGATCGGGGCGCAGATTGGTTACGGCGCCCACCAGCAGCCCGCCGGCGCTGCCTCCCTGGATCACCAATTTACCCGGATCGGTGTAGTGCTCGGCGATCAGGTGCCCGGCGCAGGCGATGAAATCGCTGAACGTGTTCTTCTTGTCGAGCATCCGCCCCTCGTCGTGCCAGCGCTTGCCCATTTCGCCGCCGCCGCGAACGTGCGCGACCGCATAGATCACCCCGCGATCGAGCAGCGACAGCCGCGCCGAACTGAAATCCACGTCCAGCGGAAAACCGTAGGCGCCGTAACCGTAGAGCAGCAGCGGCTGCGCGGCGCTGGCGCGCCGGTCGATGCGATACACCAGCGAAATCGGCAGGCGCGTGCCGTCAGGGGCGACCGAGTAATGCAACTCCGAGCGATACTTCGCCGGCTCGTAGCCGCGGACTTCGCGTTGCTTGAGCATTTTGCGTTTGCGGCGGTCGAGGTGATAGTCGTACTCCGTATCGGGAGTGACGTATGAATCGTAGTGGAAGCGGAATACGTCGGTATCGAACTCGAAATTGGCGCCGCCGCCAACCGAATACACCGGCTCGGGCATGGCGATCTCGTGGAATTCACCGTCCGCGAGGCGCATCACGCGCAGCCTGGGGAAGCCTCCTGCGCGTTCGTGCGCGACCAGGTGCCGGGCGAACACGTCCACACCTTCCAGCATCACTTCCGCGCGGTGCGGGATCTTTTCCTTCCAGTTCCCCGGAGAGGGATCCTCAACGGGCGCAGTGACCAGGCGGAAGTTGCGCCCCTTGTCGTTGGTGACGATGTAGAACAGTCCCTGTCCATGGTCCACGTAGTATTCGTGCTCCGGCTGCCGGCCCGCCACCAGTTTCCAGGAAGAGGCGGGGGCATCGGCGGGCAGATAGCGCACTTCCGAGGTCGTGGCGCTGTGGGAAGTCAGAAACAGGTACGCGCGGCTGCGTGAGCGCGCCACCGAAAGCGAGAAACGCGCGTCGGCTTCCTCGTAAATGAGCTGGTCGTCCTTGCTCCCCACTAGGTGGCGATAAAGGCGGTAGGCGCGCTTGGTGCCGTCTTCCCTGACGTAGAACAGCGTGCGGTTGTCGCTCGCCCACGCGACCGAGCGCACTTTCTCGATGCGGTCGGAGAGCACCTTGCCATTGCGCAGGTCCTTCAGATGCAGCGTGTATTCGCGAAAGCCGCTGGTATCCGACGAATACGCGAGCAGGTTGGCGTCGGGGCTGATCTCGACCGCTCCAACGGAGTAGAACTTGTGGCCCTGCGCCAGACGGTTGACGTCCAGGATCACGGCTTCGGCCGCGTCCTGGCTGCCGTGCCTGCGGCAGAAAATGCGGTACTGCTTGCCTTTCTCGGTGCGGGAGTAATAGTAGTAGGCACCCTCGCGGTACGGGACGTCGCTGTCGGTCTCCTTGATGCGCGCCAGCATCTCCTAGTACAACTTCTTCTGCAGACCCCCCGAGGGCTTCATCATCGCCGCGGTGTATGCGTTCTCGGCGCGCAGGCAGGCGCGCACCGAAGGGCTGGCCTTGTTGCGCAGCCAGTGGTAGTCGTCCACGCGGCGCTCGCCGTGCACGACCGTGACGTGAGGTACGCGCTTGGCTGCGGGTGGCACGCGAATGGGGCTTCGGGACACTGAAACGCTCCTGGGATGACACGGCCAACTCACAACTGCCGGCCGATATCCATGGGACCCGGGACCGGCAGACATTACAATTACGGTTCGATCGACGAAACGGAAAACAGTATGAAGGGCTACGAGTCGGACGTCACCCGCTTCATCCGCGAGTTTCTTGCCAGGAACCCCGAGGTGGTCGCGAAACAGGAAAAAGCCCGCGCTACCTGGTGGGACCGGCCGCAAAACCTCAAGGAAAACGCGGTGCTGGAAGCCGCCGGGGTTCCCAAGAAACCCTACGAGTACTATTGATCCGCCGGCCCCCCACCCCAACCACCTCATCCCCCGCCTTCTCCCCTATGCGGAGAAGGTGCGCTGCGCGGGCCTGTGGTGTTGATTTCCAAGTTTCCTCTCCGGCTCGGGGGGAGAGGGATTTGTGGAGCAAAGAAATTAAGGCGCCATCTGGTCGCTCGTTCTTTTGTCCCGGATCCAAGGCTCCCTCTCCCTGGCGGGAGAGGGCGGGGAGAGGGGGGTCCTTTCACGAAGGAGGATAACGATGCTTCGCCGCTGCGCCATCGCGTTCATGATCTCTGCCTGCCTCATCCCCATCGTCCGCGCCGCCGACGAGCCGGTGCCGATCGAGCAGGAGCCGCGCCACCGTTTGAAGTTCGAGAATGCGCACATGCGCTTCTTCGACGTGCAGCTCGAACCCGGTTACCAGTCGCTCTATCACTGGCACCACAACGACGGGGTGTTCGTCAACATCGCCTCCTCGCCGACCATCTCCCAGGATTGGGGAGCCGAGCCGGTGATGCGCGGTGAGCGTGCCATAGGCGAGGCCTACTTCATCGGTTACGCAGCCAAGCCGAAGGCACACCGGGTCGCCAATCCAGGGCCGGGTATATACCGCGTTACCGATACCGAGATCATGAGCTCCTGCGGCCAGATGGATGCGGCGCGCGAAGGTCCGAATCAGACGCTCATCGTTAACAACGAACGCGTGCTCGTGACCCGCGTGATCCTGCACCCCGGAGAATCCACCGAACTTTATGCACCCTGCGGCATGCTGGTTTCGGTATCCGGCGGCGACGTCGTGTTCGACACCCCTGAGGGCAAGGAAAAGGTCGCCATGGACCGTGCCGCATTCAAATGGCGCAAGCTGCTGCAGACCGTGAAACTCACCAACGCCGGAGCCAACGTGTTCCACGGGGTGGATATCCGTATCAAGTAGCGACCGAACCCGAATGGGCACAAGCCGGAAAAACGTGACTGCGCTGGCGGCGTGCCAGGCGCTGCTGGTCACCAACAACGTGATGATGATCTCCATCGGCACGCTGGCGGCGGATACGCTTGCCCGGAACAAGCTGTTCGTTACGGTGCCCGCCACCGCTTACATCATCGGCGGCGGATTGGCGACGCTGCCGGTTTCGCTGCTGATGAAGCGCTACGGCCGCCGCGCAGGCTTCGTCCTTGGCTGCGCGTTCGGAATGGTGGGCGGAGCGCTGGCATCTGCGGCCATGGCGCTGCACAGTTTCGCGTTGTTGTGCGTGGCGGCGCTGATCGCCGGCGTATATACCGGCTCAGGCGGCTTCTACCGCTTCGCCGCAGCCGATGCCGCGAGCCCGGATTTCCGCAGCAAGGCGATTTCCCTGGTGCTCGCCGGGGGCATCGTCGGCGGCGTATTCGGTCCCGAGAGCAGCAAGCTTACCAAGGACCTGCTGGACGTCACTTTTCTCGGTTCGTTCCTGTCGCTGGTCGTGCTGGCCTTTCTGGCGATCCTGATCCT
>DASYTX010000320.1:0-4771 GCA_036001865.1 Terriglobales bacterium | reverse complement strand
GCCGGAGCCCGACCGGCCAAATAGGATGGTGATGCCGGCGGGAATGGAAATATCAACCCGGAGAGCGAACCCGGGTCCGCCATCGGCAGGGAAGTGCTTGCTGATGCTCGCCGCGAGGAGGCCCGAGTCGGCGACGGAAGTCATTTCGCCTGCCACAGCCCCGCCCTGCGGTTGATCGCGTACACCAGAGAGAGCACGGCAAAGGAGAAGATCAGAAGTACCAGCGCGGTCTGGTTGGCGGCCGCATAGTTGAAGGCTTGCACCTGGTCATAGATGTCGATGGAGGCCGTGCGAGTGACGCCGGATAGGTTGCCGCCCACCATCAGCACCACGCCAAATTCTCCCAGCGTGTGGGCGAAGCTCAGCACTGTACCCGTCACCACCCCCGCCAGCGACAGCGGCAGCACGATCCGAAAGAATGTCCGCAGGGGCGAGGCTCCCAGCGTGGCTGAAGCCTGCAGCAGCCCGCGGTCAACGCCAGCGAATGCCGCCGCGAAGGGCTGCACCGCGAAAGGCAGGCTGTAGAACACGGACGCGCAGACCAATCCTTCAAATGAAAAGGGCAAGGTGCGGTCGAAGACCGCCAGATAAGCGCGACCCAGCGGTGTGCGCGGCCCGCTCGCAACCAAGAAATAGAAGCCGAGCACGGTCGGCGGCAAAACCAGGGGCAGCGCCACTACGGCTTCCAGCAAGAATTTCCAGCGCCAACGCGAGAACGCGAACCAGTAGGCGATGGGCAGACCGACGACCAGCAGGATCGCCGACACAATTACGCCCAACTTCACGGAAAGCCAGAGCGCCGGCCAATTCACGGCTTTTCTCCCGGACGCGAAAAGCCGTAGCGCTCGAGCGTGGCCAGCCCTTGAGGCATGCGTACGTAGGCGAGGAAAGCTTCCGCCAGCTTCTTCTGGCGCGAATTGCTGACGATCACGGCCGCCTGCTGGAGCGGTGGATAGGCGGACTGCGGCACCTCCCAGAAGCTGCCCATGTCCTTCATCGTGGGCGCCAGCGCGATGGAGAGCGCGATGATGCCGATGTCGGCGTTGCCGGACTCCACGAAGAGCGCCGCCTGGGAGATGTTTTCCCCGAAGACCAGTTTCTTCTGCACGCGCTCATAGATTTTGAAATGGCGCAGGGCTGCCGCGGCAGCATGGCCATAGGGTGCGTGCGCGGGATTGGCAATGGCGATCTTGCGCACCGCGGGATCGAGCAGTGCGTCCATGCCGCGCTGCACATTAATCGGCGAACCACGCGCGGCCCATAGCACGATCTTGCCGGTCGCGTACAAGAACAGCGATTGCGAATCAACCAAGCGGCGTGCTTCGAGCCGCCGGGGGTAGTCGATGTCGGCCGAGAAGAAGACGTCAAACGGGGCGCCGTTCTGAATCTGTGCGGCCAGATTGCCCGAGGATCCGAAGGTCAGCCGGACGGAATTTCCGGTCTCCTTCTCGAATTGGCTGGCGATCTCGGTGAGGGCGAAAGTGAGATCGGAGGCGGCGGCGACAGTAATCTCGGCCGCCGCTGCGGGTCGTGCGAGAAAGGCCAAGATGACTATCGCGAGAGTTCGCATATCGGGCCCGGTGCTAGACGCGCACGATCATCACTTCGGTGGACTTGATCAGGGCGGCAGCGGTCTCGCCCGGCTTCAGGCGCATTTCGCGGACGGCGTCGGCGGTGATGATGGAAGTTATGTACTGCCCGCCAATGGAAAGCCGCACCTGGGCCATCAGGCCGCTGATCTTGATCTCGACCACCCGCCCTACCAGTTGGTTGCGCCCGCTGATCTGGCGGAAGTTCCGCCGTCGCCGCGGGCCGGGCTTCTGCCGTAGCCGGTGCAGATAGCGGTCGAGCTCGCTCTCCGGGATACGATGGTGGCCACCAGCAGTCTTTACGGTGCGCAGCTTGCGCCGGTAGATCCACTGCTTCAACGTGGGATAGCTGATCCCAAGCACGGTGGCGGCGTCCCGCGGCTTCAGCAATTGCATGGGTGCACAGCTTAAATCGAATAAATACGATAATTCAAGATGATTATGTGTGAGTACGACATCGGGCGAGGGTGGAGACGGGATCGGAACTCTGGAACCCGTGGTTTGAACAACTTCCGGCACTGGGCCGGGTTAGATTAGTTGAGCGTCTTCAAGCATTGTGGTGCGTCTAAATAGCGGATAGGATTCTTTCGTGAAGATCTACAAGCGCAAGTGGCTCATTCTGCTTGGCATGGTGGCTATCGTCGCCATCTTTGCGGCGTTCCGGCTCAATAACCGAAAGCAGGCGCAATACTTTACGGCCAAGGTGGAGCGCGGCGACATCCGCGAGTTAGTGGAAGCCACCGGCACCATCAACGCCGTCACCACCGTGCAGGTGGGCTCGCAGGTCTCCGGCACAATCGCCAAGCTGAACGCCGACTTCAACTCGCGGGTCAAGAAGGATCAGATCGTCGCCCTGATCGAGCCATCCATCTTCGAAGGCAATCTGCTGCAGGCGCGAGCCGACCTGGAGAACGCGCGCGCCAACCTGGCGGTGAGCAAGGCAAATCTGGAGAAGGCGCGCGCCGCGGCGGAGCAGACTCGAGCCGACTATCTCCGCGCGCAAGCGTTGGCCAAGGAAGGGGTGGTCAGCCAGCAGCAGCTCGATCTGGCCAAGGCCAATGCGGAATCGGCCGACGCAGCCGTGAGTGCGGCGGCAGCGCAGGTGACGCAGGCACAAGCACAGGTGAGCCAGAAAGCGGCGGCGGTTTCCGTGGCTGAGATCAACTTGCGCCACACCGTCATTCGCTCGCCGATTGACGGCACGGTGGTGGCGCGCAGCGTGGATGTCGGTCAAACGGTGGCGGCATCGCTGCAAGCGCCCACCCTGTTCACCATCGCGCAAGATCTGACCGAGATGCAGGTCTATGCCAAGACCGACGAATCCGATGTTGGCCAGATCAAGGTCAACCAGCCCGTCACCTTTAAGGTGGATGCTTTCCCGCGCGACAGCTTCCGCGGCCGCGTCAGCCAGGTGCGCATGAACGCTACCGCGGTGCAGAACGTCGTCACCTACGACACGGTGATTGATTTCGATAATCCCGAGACGAAGCTGTTTCCGGGTATGACGGCGTACGTGACTATCCCCGTGGCCACCGCCCGCAACGTTCTCAAGGTGCCGAACGGTGCTCTGCGCTACAAGCCGGACATGAAGCCGGAAGAAATCCGCGCCCTCTATCAGAAATATGGCCTCGGCGAGGGGCAAATGCGAGAAGGCGGCGGACGCGGCGGTGGAAGCAGCCAAGGCTCCCAGCGTGCCATGGTACGCACAAATGGCGAGCCGCAGGGCGGTGGAGGCGAAGCGCCAGAGGCGCGCGAGCCGCGGCTGGACAGGGCCATAATTTGGAAGTTGCGCCCGGACAAAACGCTGGAGCCGGTACAGATCAAAACCGGCATCACCGACCGTACCGTCACAGAGGTGTCTGGAACATTGAAGGGAGAACTGAACGAGGGCGACGAACTGGTGATCGGCTCGGCCACGGCGCGGTCGCAGGGCGCGGGCCCGGGAAGCCCGCTCGCTAGCCCGGGAGGCCGCCGGCGCTAGCGTCCTGCGGCTACGTCTCTGGACCACAACCTTTGTCAGCATTCATGGCAACGATTTCACAGACTGAATTGCAGACCCCGCAGCGGCGGGACACTCAGCCGCTGATCCGCGTTGAGGACGTCCACAAGTACTACGATCTCGGCGAGACGCGAGTACACGCGCTGCGCGGGGTGAGCGTGGATGTCGCGCGCGGTGAGTTTGTGGCCATCATGGGCGCCAGCGGCAGCGGCAAGTCCACCTTCATGAACATCCTGGGCTGCCTGGACATTCCGACCAGCGGCCGCTACTGGCTGGAGGGCACCGACGCTTCCGAGCTCGACAAGAAGGCGCTGGCGCTCATCCGCAACCAGAAGATTGGTTTCGTGTTCCAGGGCTTCAATCTACTCTCGCGGACGACGGCGCTGGAGAATACCGAGCTGCCCACCCTCTATGCCCGCCTGGAGAAGCCGGAGCGCGAGGCGCGGGCGTGGGCAGCGCTGGAGATGGTGGGACTGAAGGACCGGGCAGGGCACTATCCCTCGCAGATGTCGGGAGGACAGCAGCAGCGCGTGGCCGTTGCGCGCGCGCTGGTGAACCGTCCGGCCATTCTGCTTGCCGACGAACCCACTGGCAACCTCGACAGCCGCACTGCGGTCGAGATTATGGAGATTCTCCAGCGCCTCAACGAGGAGCAGGGCCTGACCATCGTGCTGGTCACGCACGAGCACGACATCGCGCAGTTTGCCCGCCGCGCCATCATCTTCCGCGACGGACGGGTGCGCAAGGACGAGACGCAGCCCAAGCCGCCGCGGGCCAGCGAAGTTTTGCAAGAAATGCCAGCCTTGGAGGATTGATGGACCTGCTAGCCACACTTCGCATTGCCATGCGGGCACTGGCGCGCAACAAGATGCGCTCCAGCCTGACCATGCTGGGCATCATCATCGGCGTGGGCGCGGTTATCGCCATGGTGGGCTTGGGGCAGGGCGCACAGGAGCAGGTCCAGGCGCAGATCGCCGCCATGGGATCGAACATGCTCTTCGTGGGCAGCGGCACGGTGAACCGCGGCGGGTTGCGTATGGGCTGGGGCGCCACCAAGACGCTCGTCTATGACGACATGCTGGCCATCCTGCGTGAGTGCCCGGCGGTGACGACGGCGGCCCCCGGCACCCAGGCTACCGCTCAGGTGGTCTATGGAAATGACAACTGGTTCACGCGCATCTCG
>DASYTX010000319.1:0-5740 GCA_036001865.1 Terriglobales bacterium | reverse complement strand
AGGGGGATGTGCTGCAATACGGTTCCAAGAAAAAGGGAGAGGCTGCGGACCTGATGGGGCAGCTCATCGACGCCATCGCGGTGCTCGCCTGCCTGCCCGGCGGTGTCGATTTTCTCGACCAGCACTGGGAAGCGTAGCGTGGAAGCGGATCAGATCTACGCCATCGCTGATCACGCGGTGAAGGCGGTGATGAGCCGCACCTCCGACTGGTGGCCCGCGGACCGGGAGGACGCTCGGCAGGAGGCGGCGCTAGCCATCCTGCTGGCTTCGCGGCGCGGTCTCGACAAGGACCGCGGCTACTATTTCGGCGCCGCCCGCAAGGGCGTATGCCTGTGGATCCGCCTCTGGCTGCGGCCCAACCGCGACACCGTCCCGCTACTGGCCCGGGTAGAGGAACTGCTCGCAGCGGAAACCAGCATCGCCGATGCCATGTTGCGGAATCTGGAGTCGCTGGCGCCCCTATTGCGCGGCCAGGAGGTCAAGCGGCGCAGGTGTGCGGAAGCGGCGATCGCGCTGGAGGTGGAATACTGTCGGCTGATGATCGATGGCTACACGACGAAAGAAGCGGCCGTCCGGCTGGGGCGCAGCCAGCGCAACACGTTGGCCCTGCGGGAGCGGTTGCTGCCCAAGTTGCGGCGGATTGCCGACGGCATCAGGCCCGAGGCGCGGTTCGTCAAACCGGGAGCGGCGTCGATTGCGGCGCTGCGGCGGGTGGAGCGGGATCCGGAAGCGCTCGCCCGGCGCAATGCGGCGATCAGCGCAGCTAAGCGCAGTCAGCCTTACCACTTGACATCTTCTCCTCCTGTGCGCCATAGTCTGCCTTAGGAAACGGTTACCCCGGCTCCGCAAGAAATGCGTCAAGCCAAGGCCCGTTACCCCTTTTCCGGGGGTAACGGGCCTTTTGCATTTTGAGGGGAGCGGGGTGGCTGACTCCGAGTAACGATAGCCGGGAAAAACCCGGTGGTCGGAGGAAAGGAGAAACGGGAATGTTTCAGAATCCCAGTGAGGTAGCTAACCGCCGCGGTGGCCGCCGACGCAAGCGTCGTTAATCTGCTGCTCATTCCGGGGGCCGCTGCAGCGGCCCCTCACCCGCAACCCGTGCAACCCGTAACTAAACGGTTCAGGAGAAGCGCACACCATGGCACCTGCCGGACTCCGATCCCCAGAAGAAACGCCGCGTCCCGTACCGACCGGGGCCGGTCCCGGACCTGCGACCCTCGCTGGGACCGCAGGCGAAGCCGGCGGGGCGGAGGAAGCGGGCGGTCCCGAAGGGGCCGCCGGTGGCGGACAGGCATCCATGCTGCGTCAGGCGGTGCAGCAACTGCGCCAGGGCGAAATGATGACCCTCGAGATGGCCAAGCAATTTCCCTCGGCGGCACAACCCCTGCGCCAAGCGTCCACCGCTCTCCGCGCCGCGTTACGGCAGATCATCGCCAATCCCGGACAGCCCGAACCTCCCGCCCCCGGCATCGGCGGATAAGGCAGGAACAACTTCTGGTGGTCCAGGGAGAAGCGCCAAGAAGAAGTCAGCAACCGCGATTCATCGCGACTGATGGAGAAGACAGTGCCTGTTGACCGAGACGTATTGAAAGCGAGCATCCACGAAGCCGTAGGCGGCGACACCGAACTGGCCGCGCTGCTGGAGCAGAAGCTGGCTGCCAACGACAATCTGGCGGCGACTTTCACCGGCGGCTTCCTGCGCAATCGCGACTACACCGCAAAGACGCAGGCGCTGGCCGACGAGCGGCGCACGCTGGAAGGCCAGGTGGAGCAGTACCGCACGCAACTGGAATCGGTGGAAGGGGAAAAGTCCAAGGTGCTGCGGGATCTGGCGCAACACAAAGTCAGCGTGGCCCAGGCGCACGCCCGGCTGAAGCACCTGAAGGACACCTACGCATTGAGCGACGACGATGTTCCCGGGTTCGCCGATCTGATCGATACCACGCGCAGCGGCAAGCCGGTGGATTCGTCGTCGTCCGTCGACATCGACCAGAAGCTGAACGCCTTCGAAAAGAAGATCACCACCTATCTGGAACAGAAACTGGTGCCGGAACTGGGTGGGATGGCGCAACTCGATATCGTGTGGAGCGACATCCGTGACGAGCATCGCGAGCTTACCGGCAAGCGATTGAGCGCCAAGGAGCAGCAGGAACTGTTCAGCGAGGCCGACAGGCGCAGCCGGGCGGGCCGTCCGGTTTCGCTGAAAGCGCTGTGGGAAGAAAAGTACGAGGTCCCGGGTCTGCGCCAGAAACACCATGACGGCGAGCTCATCAAGACGGAGCGCGCCAAGTGGGAGGCCGAGCAGCAGGCGCGGCTGAGCGAGGCGGCGATGGCCGGCATCCGGCCGACGACGGCGGACCAGCAGGGCCTGCGCACCTCGCAGATCTTCAATCACAAATTCAAGGTGCATGAGGAAGCTGCTCCGGCGACCACCGCGGCGGACGGCAAGCGGGTCACGCAAAGCGCCAGCGAGCGAATCTCGCTTTCGGGTGCGGAGCGGGCCGGCAAGCGGTTCGTGGAACGGCGCGCGCAGGGCGTCCCGATGGGGGCTCCAGATGAACGCAAGGGCGGCGGAGGCAAAGCGGCGTGAGCTTAGTGGTGAACCAGCGGCGGGATGCGTTCTTCGAGGCGGGTGATGCGCTGGCCGTGCTCGCGCAGAATGCCCTCGATGGTTTCGAGACGGCGTTCGATGCTTTGGAGACGGCCAATGATGTCATCCAAACGCTTGTTCTGAATCCAACTGGCGCCGAAGATGGCGGCGATGAGCGGCAACGTGATCTGGAGGACGGGGAGGAGCTCAGGCGGGATGTGCATCGGTTTAATTGTAACCGAGGCAAGGCGGCATAGGCATGGCAAAGCTTTACCCAAGACAGGAAGGCACGGTGACCCCGACCAAACTGGATTGGGTGCGATTGGCTGCTTACATCGACGGAGAGGGATCGATCCTGATTACGGAACGGCATTACAAGACGTCTCCGTACCTAGGGATGTACATACGGGTCGTTTTAGCAAATACCGATCCAAGACTCTGCTTATGGGCGCAAGAGCGATTTGGTGGTGTTTTCGTCATTAGCCAACGGGACAAGCCTGCGCACCACAAGACGCCATATAAATGGCATGTTTCCTGTAATCAAGCAGCGTGTATTTTAGAGCGCTGTTTGCCATATCTTCTCTTAAAACGTGAGCAGGCTGAGATTGCTCTGGCTTTTCAGAGCACTGTGACAAACGGACGTGGGCGTGGCGCTAAGCTGACTGACGAAGAGCGCGCCATACGGGAATCGTGCAAAGAAGATCTACTGAGATTACGACAGCAACGGATTTTGCCGGAGCATGTTGTTACTCCAGTAATGTAAGGAAAGATAGGAGGATGCTTTGGCTGACCCTCTGCTCGACGAAGTAAATACGGTAACTTTGCCGGAGATCAATGACGCAGCGATCGAGGATAATTTTTTCCTTGCCAGCGTTTTTCAGGCGTACATGCGCTCGAAGTGCCTGGTGCCCTTCACCGGCGGCGCGTTCACGCGAAATGTCTTTCTCTACAATCCGCTGAACGGCGGAGCGTATGCCAAAGGCATCGGTGGCTTCAACCTGACCAAGCCGCAGACCCTGGGTTCGACGGTGTTCGATCCGCGTTACTACGTGGTGATGATCATCGAGTACCTGGAGGACATTTCGGTCTTGAACACGGGCGACCTGGCGGTGTTCTCGCTGCTCGAGACGGACATGGCGAACGCCTACCAGACGATCAGCGCGATCATGGCGCTGGACATGCAGCAGAACGGGCAGATCGCGCCGCGCACCATCAACATGAACGGCTGGGTGGAGGCCATCAACGACGGCATTGTGCCTTCGTGGGACGGCAACGTCTACACCGTGTACGGCACGGCGTTGCGCAACGGCAACGTGCGCCAGGCGCTCAACGGCAACGTGTACTGGGCAGGCAAGGCGGACGGCACGGCGGGCACAATCACCTATCCGGTGTTCAATGCGGCTTACAACCTGTGTAAGCGCGGCACCGACGAGCCGGACCTGTTCTGCGCCAACAAGCCGATGGTCTCGTTTGTCGAGAACCGCATCCAGCCGCAGCAGCGCTTCGGCCAGGACGCGGCCAGCGTGCGCGATCCGTACTTCGGCGCGGTCGGCTTCCGCTTCAAAAACGCCATGGTCATGATGGATGACTATTTCCCGAGCGCGCTGGGATATCCGTACTCGAGCACCAGCAATGGCGGTTTGGGCAACAACCAGACCGGCAACATCCCCTACACGCCGCCGGCGGCGCCGCCCAATAACTTTCCCGGGGCGGGCACGCTGACTTTGACGGTGGGCGAGGTGGGATGTTTCTTCAACACTTCCCGCTGGATGTTCCGCGTGAGCAATGATTCCGAGTTCGGCTTCAACCCGACGGATTTTATTCGCGCACCGGACAACACGCGCGTGGCTTCGCAGTTGAAGGCTGCGGTCAACCTGGAGTGCGTGGCGCCGTGGGCCAACGTGCAATTGTACGGAGTCAATTCTTAGGAGGAGTTATGGCAGCCATTGTAGGTTCGAATCAATCTCCGCGGATCACCACCGGCACCATCAACCAGGCGGGGCGCACCGGCGATCCGGCGCCGGGCGTGCCGGTTTCGACCGCCAACACGTCGGGATCGATCGTGCAGCCGTACGGCGGCATGGTGGGCGGCAAGCTCACGCTGTCGGCCCAGGATGCGGTGACGCTGTCCGATCCTTCGGTGCGGGTGCTGTATGGCGGCGTGTACATGTATGTGCAGTTCGCCACCACGTCGGTGGCCAATGCGGCGGGCCAGCCGGTGTTCTGGCTGAACCAGAGCCAGTACATCGTGACGCCCAACGGCACCGGCGCCAATGCCGCGCCGGGTGGCATTACGCTGTGCGCCGGACTCACGCTGAACGCGACCACGCCGGGGAATTACGACTTCATCCAGGTGGCGGGTGAGGCCTATGTGCGCTTCGGCGGAACGCTGGCGGCTACCGGCGCCGTCGGGGATCTGGTCGTGCTGGGCGCAGCCGCCAACCCCACAACCGGGAACAATACGGCGGCGGCGGCTCCGATTACCAGTGACAATCTCAAACTGGTGCTGGGGCGCGCCACGCGCACCGCGCCGGCGGCCAACGGCATCAGCACGGTGTTGCTGGGACTGACGCCCACGGCGTGGATGTACTAGGAGGATTTATGGCGGTACGCAAGCCCATCAAGATCGGTTTCGGCCGCGGCAGCAAGCGCGGCAAGCGGAGGAAATAAACCCCGATGCCTGCCGCGGTGCTGTCGCGCTTCAGCTACCCCAAAGTCCCCGGGGATTCGTTCTGGTCCGTGGTGGACGTGGAGGGACCGGCCAGTTATGTGCAGGTCGTACCCGGCAATCCGCCGACCGGAGGTCAACTGATCACGGCATCGGATTGCGGCCTGCAGTCGTTCGACTGGGTGAATGCCAAGGGCGCCAGCCAGGCGTTTAACGCGGTTGTTGTGATTCCCGCCATTGTTGGGAATCCCACAATCATCCGCCTGATGTGGATTACCGCCGCGACCGGATCGCAGGTGGCACCGGGTGCCAATTTATCGGGACGCTTCGTACGCCTGCTAGCGATCGGGAGATGAGGAGAAACTATGCCTGCCGCAGTCATGACGCGCTTCAGCTACCCCAAGGTGCCGGGAGATAGTCCGTGGTCCGTGGTGGATCTCACCGGACCGGCGAGTTATACGACGCTCGTGGGGGGCGTGAAT
>DASYTX010000318.1:0-5267 GCA_036001865.1 Terriglobales bacterium | reverse complement strand
GAACTGCTCACCTACTTGCAGTCTTGTCAGGGCGAAATGGTCGAACTCCTCCGCCGCTTGGTCGAGGCCGAGTCCCCGAGCACCGACAAGCAGGCCCTTGACCGCCTCGGCCGGGACCTGACCCGTCAATTTGAAAGCCTGGGCGGTGTCATCACCCCCTACCGCCAAGAGCATGCCGGCGACCACCTCCAGGCCAACTTCGGCGGCGCCAGCGACGACAAGCCGGTGCTCCTGCTCGGCCACTTCGACACCGTCTGGGAGGTTGGCGCGCTTCAGCGCATGCCCTGGCGCGTGGCCGACGGCCGTGCCTGGGGGCCGGGCAGCTTCGACATGAAGTCCGGCATTGTGATCATGCTGTACGCCTTGCGCGCCTTGCGCGAACTCCGTGGGGGCGTGCCACGCCCTGTCTCCGTGTTGCTCGTTACCGATGAAGAGATCGGCAGCAATTCGTCTCGCCCCATCACCGAGTCCCTGGCCAAGCAGTCGGCGGCCGTTCTAGTTTGCGAGCCCGCGCAGGGTCGCGATGGCGCCCTGAAGACTGCGCGCAAAGGCGTTGGGGAATACACCGTCAAGGTCACCGGCCGCGCCGCCCACTCCGGACTCGATTTCGAGAAAGGCGCCAGCGCCATCCTCGAGTTGGCCCGCCAGCTCGGGGTGATCGAGAAGTTCACCGATCTGGCGCGCGGCATCACCGTCAATCCCGGCGTCATCCGCGGCGGCACGCGCAGCAACGTGATCGCCGCCGAAGCCGTGGCCGAAGTGGACGCGCGCGTCACCCGCCTGGCCGACGCCGCAGAACTCGACGCCCGCTTCCGCGCCCTCAAACCCTTCAACCCTGCCTGCAAGGTGGAAGTCACCGGCGGTTTCAACCGCCCCCCGCTGGAGCGCACCGACGCCGTCGCGCGCCTCTACGAGCTGGCCCGCGGCATCGCGGAAGAACTCGGGTGGAAGCTGGGCGAGGCCGCCGTCGGCGGCGGCTCCGACGGCAATTTCACCGCCGCGCTCGGCATCCCTACGCTCGATGGCCTGGGCGGCGTAGGCGAAGGCGCCCATGCCCAGAACGAGTCAGTGATCATCGAAGAACTGCCCCGGCGCGCGGCGCTTCTGGCCGGCCTCATCGAACGAGTACGAAATAGCTAGAGATTGTCCCCTGGTTCGTATCAGGGCACGCCTTGAGGCGTGCCGTTGCGGTGCAAGCTTCCGGCCGGCTTTAGCCGCTGGCCGCCCCTTCTTTGACTCCCGCCCAGCGTGCGCCTACAATTGGCCCGAGGTCGCATCCGGGCCTCAGCGCTGGAGGCCAAACATGATCCCCAAAATCGGGCTGCCTGAAATCCTCGTCATCCTGGCGGTGGCCCTGCTCATTTTCGGCCCGGGCCGTATCGCCGAGCTGGGCAAGGGACTCGGCGAAGGCATCCGCAACTTCAAGTCAGCGGTCAAGAACGACGAGAAGGAAACCGAGAAGAAACAGGGCTAAGTCGGCGGCCCCGCCCCCCCATCCTCACACCCCCTTCGTCGACGGCTCCCAGATGAATTTGTGCAGTTGCAGCCCCAGGCGGACGTCCAATCCGTCTTCGAGGATCCACTCCGCCAGCTCCTGCGGATCGAGCAGGCAATGTGAGGCGTCGCGCGCGCCGGCTGCGTCCTTGCGGAAGGCAGGCGAGAAGATCACCGACCGCACCCGCCTCTCCAGCCCGTGCCGCCGCGCGAAGTCACGCGCGAATTCGTAATCCACCCTGTCGCTAAGCACGAACTTCACCTCGTCCTTCAGCGTCAGCGCTTCCAGATTCTCCATGCGGAAAGTGTCAGCCTCGCCGGAATGTGGGCACTTCACGTCCACGATCTTGATGACAGGTTTCGGCACCCGCGCCAGCGGACGCTCTCCGCTGGTCTCAAGCAGCACCGTGTAGCCCGATGCGATCAGTCGCTCCATTAACGGCACGACCACGCGCTCCTGCAGCATGGGCTCGCCGCCAGTGATCTCCACCAGCCCTGCCGGCGCCAGCCGCCGCACTTCCGCCTCAACCTCCTCGACCGACATCTTCTCCCCACCACTGAAGGTGTACTCGCTGTCGCACCAGTCGCAGCGCAGGTTACATCCCGTCAGGCGCACGAACACGCACGGCAGCCCGGCGTGGGAAGATTCTCCCTGGATGGAGCGATAAATTTCAGTGATCTGCATTCTTCAGATTGTCATCCCGAGCGAGTCGCATTTGCGAGCGAGGGATCTGGGCGCGCCGATTCGCGCCGGCGCGCGAAAGGTGCGCATCCTTGATGACTGATTACTCGAAGTAAGTTGCCGTCGTCGTCTCCGTCTCCCAAACGGTGACGTCCTTCACCCGCACGCGGCCATTGGACATCGCTCCTAGCCGCTGGCTCGTCTGCTCGTAGAAGTGCCTGGCTAGGTTCTCCGCCGAAGGGTTCAGCACCGTAAACGGCTCCACGTCGTTGAGCATCTGGTGGTCGAGCCGGTCCACCACCGCGCGGATGACGTCCTTCAGGTCTTTGAAGTCGAGCAGCAGCCCGGCGCGGTCCAAGTCCTCGCCCGCCAGCGTGACGCGCAACTTGTAGTTATGGCCGTGCGGGTTCTCACACTTCCCGCGATAGTTGCGCAGGTAATGCCCAGCGGCGAAGGTGTCTTCTACAGTGATCTCAAACATGCGGCACTCGGTCGCGCCCAGCGGCGCCGACCCCACAGTTCATTGTATCGGAGACCTGCGTGAGAGGCGCATTCGGGCGCCGCTGCCTAGCCTATTTCGGATCTCGGGAAGAAGGACGTCCGCTGGGAGATCAAACAAGACTGGGTTCATTAGGGAACTTAGAAACTTCTTGGCTTCAGCCGATGGACTTCAACGTAGCGCCGGCGTCCCGCCGGCTGTTCGGGCGGCATCCTGCCGCCGATCGGCTCGGCGTGCTCTGCGTTCTCGGCGGTTAAATCTTCCGGCGACCTTTACCTGTGCCCTCAGCCCCCGCCCTGCGTTTTCTCCGCATACTCCACCATGGCTTCCACCGCCTTGGCCACGCGCCGCGCCCGCGACTCGGGATTCCTATAATAAAAGATACCCAACAAATGCGCCCGCCGATGCGACGGCGGCATGCCCTCCCAACCTGCGCGGGCTTTGGGATTCTGCCTGAACGCTACCTCGAGCAGCGGCGGCAGCGCGCGCTCGGCTTCCATGGTCTCCATCAACCGCTCGGCGATTTGGCTGGCGCGACGGGCGCGGGTCTCCGCCTGCTTGCCTGCCGCCACCCAGTCCGCGATCTCGCGCCGCGCCGAATAGTTGAGCGCTGCGTAGTACTTCGCGAGCCGCTTCGACTCCCGCAGCGCCCGCTCCAGCCCTTCCGGCACCCGGACCACGCGCTCTGCCGTGTCCAGCTCCAGGCGGAAGCGTGCGCTTTCGCCCACTGCGACCCCGGCTCCAGCCTGCATGCGTTTGTTGACCAGCATGACGTGCTCGCCCGTCCCGGTGGGAAACAGAGAAGTGCGGAAGGCGAAGCCGTTAATCTCACCTTTGACTTTCAGTTGCCCGCGCTTGCCCCAGACTTTCGCCACATCGATGGGCACGCGGATGATCACCCAGCCCAGCCGGTCGCGCTTGCGCTCCAGCGTAGCCTCGAAGGTTCTCGCGACTGGCTTGCGGGCGGGCATGGATTCTGGAAGTGTAAACGGAAGGCGCGCTGCTTCCCGTGTGTGCGATCAGTTTTACAAAACCGGCTACGCCCGCTTCAGTCCCGTAGGGACGGCACAAGGTGCTTTGTATCAGGGCACGACTTTCAGTCGTGCCGTTTGAACGTCCCTTAAAGCAACGGCTTTAGCCGCTGCGGTAACACGAAGGGTATGCCTTGCCCGCCGATGGCGACGGGAAGCAGGTATGAAACGCCCGGCACGCTCCAGCCCCGTAGCGCCGGCGTCTCGCCGGCCGGTACCGCGGCATCTTGAGGCGCTCAGCGGGCGTCCGAGCCCGCTGCCGAAATCCTGAGCGCGAGCGAAGGATCTCGCTTGCTGGCGATATCAGATTTTCACGGGTGAGCAACTCAGCCTTGCCCGGCACACTCCAGCCCCCGCAGGGGCCGATACAAATAGCCCAGGACGTCAGTCCTGGGTAGGCGAAATAAGAACGAGCGAGTCCCGTAGGGACGAGCCTGCCCGCACTCTTCGCTAGGTGGGAGGGCACGACTTTCAGTCGTACCGTCAGACAGCCCTTAAAGCAACGGCTTTAGCCGCTGCGGTAGTGATGTCGCGCCGACCCGGCTAACGGTATGCTTCCTTGCGGTGCGCGACCCAGAGCACGAGCACCGTGCTGCGCTCGTCTTGGACGTCACAGATGATCCGATAATCGCCGACCCGGTAGGCCCACAGCTCCCGCTTTTCACCACGCAAGGCCTTGCCCCGCTGACGTGGGTTCTGCCCGGTTGCGATCCGCTCGCGGAGGAAGCGCACGATTCTTTCTTGAGGCACGCGGTCGAGCTTGGTCATCTGCCTGGTGGCAGTCCGGCTGAGCTCAACGCCCCAGGCCAAGCCGCTGCTCCAGCTCGTCCAGGCTTATGGTGGGCTCCTTGCGCTCCAGAACAGCGAGGGCCTTGAGATAATCCTCGCGGTCTTCGAGGAACTGCTTGATGGCCAGGCGGGCATAGTAACTCTTGCTGCGCCCGGTTTTCTTGGCCAGCGACGCCAGTTTGGCTTCCAGTTTCGGTTCAAGACGAACGCCGAGCATGATTTCCCTCTGTTAAACAAGTTTAACACATTCCGCAACGCCCCTAGGGAGTACACAAGGATGACGAACACCGGCCGATCGGGGGAGGACAAATTCTGCTTGGGTCGGCACCACTCCAGCCCGCAGGGGCGGAATACAAATAGCCCAGGACGTGAGTCCTGGGTAGGCGAAATAGGATGAGCCAGTCCCGTAGGGACGAGCCTGCCCGCACTCGTCGCTAGGTGGGAGGGCACGACTTTCAGTCGTGCCGAGATTTGGCGAAAAGAAACCAGGGGCTTTAGCCCCTGAGGGACATTAACCTGGATGGTACGATTACGCTGGCTGAACTTCACTGGTATGAAGCGCACGGCATCAGCAAAAAAGAATTCAAGATCAAGCGCCTCGTTCAAGCGCCTTTTCCCAAGGAGCAATGTCTACTAGGTTGTCATCCTTCTATGAAAGAAGGCGCACCTGTCCAGGGATATTTGCGAGTAGGTTGCCGACAGTCTTCTATTCGTGCTCGTGGCACACAAGGTAATGCGAAAACTCGGCCGCCCCATCTGAGCAGGTCCTCTG
>DASYTX010000317.1:0-3277 GCA_036001865.1 Terriglobales bacterium | reverse complement strand
TGTGTACTACCACGGCGGCCAGAAGTTCCTGCTTCTCGCGCTCCGGGACGCCGAAATGGTCCAGCGCGCGGCCAATTTCAACTCCGACCTCGTCGAACTCCTCAGACGTGATGTGCAGATCCTTATGCGCTTCATGCATGTCCTTGCCGGTGTACTGAAATGGCCCGCCGGCGGTCTGGCAGATCCAGAGTGTCCGCATGAACTTGAGGCCCTCCAACTCGCCCTTGTTGTTCCATTCCTTCAGGTTCGGATTCACGTTGAGTTTCGGATTCGCGACGATCTGGTCGCTGAAGCGGTCAACGACCATGGCGATGGCGTTGACACCCCCCAGCCGTTCGTAAAGGCTCTGTTCTGGCATCGTTCGTTCTCCTTCGGTCTCCTCGCAGATGTCCGTAGCCTCTCGGCGCGCCTGCTCGACCGCCTGCTCCACGACAGGCCGCAGGGTAAGTCCCGCAATAGTTGGGTGGAGCAGCGGGGCATCCAGATTAATCGTGTAGTGATATCGGCGCCCAACCTTGCGCACATGGAGCATATTCCCGCGCCGAAGGCCCTGGATCATACTCCACACCTGCCGTTCAGTTCGGTCGACGGCGCGTGCGATCGCCTTGATCGTGCTGCCCGGGCAGAGGGCGATGTAGAACACGACGCGCCCCAGCGGGGACAGGAGGGACCAGTCTGCCGTTGCCGGTCGGACGGTATCAGAGTCCCGAATAGTCCCGTCACGCCGGTGGGTCACCGCCTCTCCTCCGCCGCTGTGGGACAGTATCTCTTCGGCTCGCGTTTGCGCCAGCGCCTGAGTCTGATGGCGGGAGCTCACCCGCGTGGCGTGCGGCTTCCTCACCGCCCAGCCACCGCGCGGGTGCTGCACAACATGCCGCTGATTCAACTTCGCCATTTTGCTCTCCTTGTGTGACGCCCTGGTCTTGCTCGCCTTGCCCGTCGCGCGCTTTAAGGCGAAATAGCTCGCTCGGGCGCTGTCCATGTAAGCGGGGAAAGCAATGCTTTCGTGGAGCCGGGGCCGGGTTTTTACGCAGCGATAGTTATCACGCCGAGAACTACCAGGAGGATGAATACGACGACGATCACCAGCCATATGTTTTGGCCAAACATTTAACTCACCTCCCTTCTCGTAAGACTCTTGTAGTCGGGCGCGGGGCCCGGAGTATGCGTCTCCGGATCTGAACCGCTGCCCCTCGCCCTTCGCTAGCCGAGCTTCTCCTTTATTTTTCCTTTCGCCTGCTGTGCCTTCCCTTTCAGCTGAGCAGACCTGTTTCCCGTGGCCTTACCGACGGCCACTCGCGCTCTACCCTCAACCTGCTCGATCTTTCCTTCGATCTTCTTGCCAGCCATTGCGAATACTCCTTGTTGACTGAACTGTGACCTCTATACGGCTCGACCTGGTAATCGCGGCGGCGGTCCACCTGGGCGCTCAAGCGCAGCGCGCTCAAGCTCAACACCACTACGCCGAGGCTGCCCATGACTGAGGCAATCAGCGCGAGGGTCCACGAAAAACCGCCGCTCGCCAGAGGAGCACCGCCGCCGCCGGGCAGAACCCCCGCCGACGTCGTGGTTGTAGCCGCCGGTGTCGTGGTCGTGGCCGCCGGTGTCGCGGCCGGCGTCGCGGTCGCAGCCGCCGGCGCACCGGGGCAGCCCAGGATGGTGACGTTGTTGGTGTCCATAGTCACTTCACCATTTCGCGCCAGGGCTCTACCGGACACGCTCGCGCCGTTTTGCAGGGCGATGCTCGTGAGCGCGAGAATGTTTCCTACGAACTGAGTAGTTGTGCCGACGGTCGCGGAGCTGCCGACCTGCCAGAACGTGTTACACGCTGTACCGCCATTGATCACTACAACCGACGAGCTGCTGGCCGTCGTGAATGTGCTCGCCATCTTGAAAATGAAGACCGCTGCGGCGTTGCCCTGGGCGTCGAGAGTGAGTGCTCCCGTCAGCTGCACCGCCGACGTAGAACAATAGACTCCTTGCGTGAGCGTTTGTCCACCCAGATCCTGGCCAGTAACATCGGCAGTGCAGGCTTGGGCTGCTAAAGCATCGTACGCAGTGGTGACATCACTCTGGGCCTGAAGCGCGACAGCATCCGCGGCGTGCGTGGCGCCCGCGGTCACGCTCCCTGGAGGAAAACCAGTGATCGCAGTACCCGGGCTAACGCCGAGATCTCCAAAGATAGTCGTCGGCCCGCTATTGGTCACAGTCTGGCCACCCAGGACCGCGAAGCTCGCCGCTGAACCCAGTCCTGGCGCGGTTTGCGCGCCGGGGCTTGCGAGGGCGGTCACTGCGGCAAGAAGCGTTGCGATTGGGATAATGACGGCGAGTAGCGCGGTGCGCCGGGGGAGAGTAGACGCGCGTAGCATTGAGAACCTCCTGATCCTTCGGTTACTCATCGACTCCAAACTTCACCTTCTCGCCAGCGCTTGTGGGGTTTGACTTCGGTCATTCGACATTAGCGCCCGCGCCTGGAGAAGCCACCCAATGCCACCGCCAGTATTAAGACGACGACCAGAAGGAAGAACAGTGGAGATACCGCCAATCCCAGTCCCCCGAAGAGCAAGAGGAGCAGCAAGCACACTAACAATACGCCGATCACGGTACTTTTCCCTTTCTGCTGAATTCGGCCTTACTGAACATGACACACCCTAGATGCCGGCACCTATAGAGCAATGGCACCGATGGCGGCGACGACGAGAACGTAGGCGAGCATGATGCCCGCCACGGACCAGCCGAGCGCTCCCTTGAGCCTTGTTCTTATGTGATGGTGGGTCGCCATCGCTTATTCCTCGTATCTCTAAACCTGCCGGGGAAAGGCCGGAAGGGGTCAACCGGCCCAACCCTGGGGGGTTTAGCGGATGTCTATTCGGGAACGCGTTGAGTCTGCCCTTGCCCAAATCGCGATGCCACTGTTGGTGTCAGTTCGAGCGATGGCCAGCGGGAACGCGGTTGCTCTGCGGCGGGCTCTCTATTGCGGCAGAACTGGCAGCCGGGGGCACCTGTATTGAGAAACGCGGCATCGTCCACGTCGCCGCAGCAGAATGGACACGTACTTCCGTAGATGTTCACACTCGGCCGCGGCTGGTACGCCGCTGTGTGAATGGCCTCCAGGTGCCTTTGCTGCAGAATTTCCTCGCCTAGCAGGCGATTGGCCTGCCCCTGCTGTCCGAGCAGTTGCTCAACATACGTCATCTGTGATTCCCCTCCTTGTCTGCTTCTTCCCAGCTCGTGGATTAACTCGTTCGCCTGGCGTCCGTGCGGCTGGTAACGACCT
>DASYTX010000316.1:0-3059 GCA_036001865.1 Terriglobales bacterium | reverse complement strand
TGTCAATTCGCTTCCAAGGCTGACCCCCTTTTCGCGTCCAATCGCGACCCCTCTGAGTGGGCTTATCCACGTAGTGCATAGGAGGGACCCGCGGCCGACGCCGCGCGTTCCATTGCGCAGGCGGTGGCGGCCGCGGGAGGTCCCTGTGTACCCACGTGGGTAAGCCCGGGAGGGGGTCCGGGGGAGGGTCTGGTCAGCTGCGGTTTTTGAAGCGCCAGCTGGTGTTGCCGGTTTCGATGATATCGCAGTGGTGGGTCAGGCGGTCGAGCATGGCGGTGGTCATCTTGGCGTCGCCGAACACCTGGGGCCAATCGGCGAAGGCCAGGTTGGTGGTGATGAGCATCGATGTGTTTTCGTAGAGTTTGCTGATCAGGTGGAACAGCAGCTGGCCACCGGGCTGGCTGAACGGCAGATAACCCAGCTCGTCGACGACGATGAGATCGTAGCGCAGCAACTTCTCGGCCAGGCGGCCGCTGCGGCCGGCGGCCTTTTCCTGCTCCAGCTGGTTGACCAGGTCGACCAGGTTGTAGAACCGCCCCCTGGCCCGGGCGCGGACGACGGCCGAGGCCACGCCGATGCACAGATGCGTTTTGCCGGTGCCGGTTCCGCCGATGAAGATGCCGTTGCGCTTGGCGTCCAGGAAGGCGCCGGTCGCGAGTTCCCGCACCTGGCCCTCGTCGACCGGCGTGTCGGCGAAGACGAACTTATCGAGGTCTTTCAAGACCGGGAACTTGGCGGCGCCGATCCGATAGCTGATCGATCGTGCCTGCCGGTGGGTGCGCTCTGCCCGGATCAGGCTGGCGATGAGGGGGTAGACTTCATCGCGTCGGGCCAGGCCCTTGCCGGCGATCTCGTCGAAGCTCGAGCGCATGCCATAGAGCTTCAGCTCCCCCATGGCGTCGAGGATCTCATGGCGTTCCATCAGGCGACCTTCCTTATGCTGTCGTAGCGGCCACAATCGGCCACGGGCTCGCACTTCAAGCGCAGTGCGTCGGGCGTGGTGATGCTGGGCGGCGGCGCGGGCTGGCGCTGCCTGGCAAGGACGGTGAGGATCACATCGCCGCTGGCGATACCTGCCTCGAGCGCTTCCTTGCAGGCGGCCTCGACGGCGGCCAGCCCATGATCGAGTACGGCACCCAACACCTTGACGAACTGGCGCTCGCCATCCGGATAGGCCTTCAGCTTCGCGCGGACCTGGGCCAGGGCCGGTGGCAGGTCCCAGTCCTTGAAGGGAGCACCGTTGCGCAAGGCGCCGGGCTTCTTCACCAGAACCGGCAGATAGTGCCAGGGATCGTAGATGATCTGGTCGCGGCGGAAGTGGCGCGGGTGATCGGCGACCACTTCGTTGTTGCAGAGCACGACGATGCGTTCCGCATGGGATCTCACCAGCACCATCCGGCCGGCGGCCCGCGCATCGACGCTGTAGCGGTTGTGATCGGCCGTGATCAGGCAGGTCGTGCTGGCCCTGACCGCCTTCTCGACGAAGCCATCGAAGAGCCCGCGCAGCTCCATCAGGCTCGTCCGCTCTTCCTGGAACACCTCCCAGATCGTCCGGTCCTTGAACTCCGGGTGCTTGGTGCGGTTGGCGTAGGCGACGCACTGATCTTCCAGCCACGCATTCAGCTCGGCCAGGCTCTTCACCCGCGGCTTGGGACGGAACAGCTGGTCGCGCAGATTGCCGACCTGGTTCTCGACCTGACCCTTCTCCCATCCAGAAGCGGGGGTGCAGGCCACCGGCTCGATCAGGTGGTGCGAGCACATCTGCAGGAAGCGCCGGTTATACTGGCGTGCCTTGCCGACGAAGATCGCCTCCACCGCCGTCTTCATGTTGTCGTAGATGCCGCGCCGGCAGACGCCGCCATAGAACTGGAACGCCCTGTCGTGGGCGTCGAAGACCAGTTCCTGGGTCTCCCGGAAGTAGGTCCGCACGAACGGCATGCGGCTGTGTGACAGCTTCATGTGCGCCGCCTTGATCATCAGCGGCAGTCCCTGGAGCGTGATCGTCTCGTGGCTCCAGTCGAACTGGTAAGCTTCCCCCGGGGCGAAGCTCATCGGCACGAACGCTTGCGCCGGAACCCGGGCCCGTTCGTCCCGCCACGCCTTGACGAACCGATGCACGCTGTCGTGGGCGCCGTCATAGCCGCGGCCGCGCAACTCCTCGAACAGGCGCTGGGTCGAACGGCGCTCCCGCTTGGGCAGCTTGGCTTCCTTCTCCAGGATAGCGGTCAGAACCTCGACCCACTCGCCAAGCTTGGGCGCTGGTTGAATCCCGCGCTCGTACTTGAACTCGGTCTCCTGGCCACGAATGACCTTACGCACCGTCGCGCGCGAGACCCGCAACGTACGCACGATCTCCTTGATCGGCCGATGCTGCTCGAAAAAGGCGCGCCGGATCTGGCCGATCATGTCCACGCCAATCATCCCCCAGACACCCTTCCCAGCCGACCATGGCCAAAAGGAAGGGACACTGACACACAGCGTCAGAGGGGTCAGGATTGGACGCGAAAACCGCCCCTCAGGGGGTTACTATTGCGCGCGAATTTACATTCGGGATCGAGCCGCTCCGACAGCGGCGTCGATCCTACCAAGTCGCAGAACATCACCGTGAGTGGCCGGCGCTCGGCTTGCACCGCGGTTTTGCTGGGAGATGAGGTTCGGTTCGAGCCTGTGGCCGCCGCCGGAACTCGCCCGTATTCCGTCAGCGCGGCACCACAGTCACCGCAATACTTCTTGCCTGGCGGATTCTCGGTCCCGCATGCTGCACATAGGAGTGGCAGCGGCGTACCGCAGTCACCGCAGAACCTTTTGCCTTGCAGATTGGCCCCGCCGCAGATTGGGCAATCCATCAGCCCCTCCCGCCAGGAACGGGCTATAGTTTAGACCCACACCCGGGAGACTGCCACGCTGCTATTGGGCAGTCTGGCTGGCGCGGCGCTTGAGAAAAGACACCCTTTAATGTCCGTTCTTGGCACCATTCGGACGTCCGGCTTTCGGCGTGAGAGGTCCGCTCAGCGCTCCAAAGCGGCCACGCTGCCAAACTACCGCTTAGGTCTAATCCG
>DASYTX010000315.1:0-8594 GCA_036001865.1 Terriglobales bacterium | reverse complement strand
GGCCGGGGCCCCGCTCCTGGAATTGCGGTCACGGTTTGGAATCGCAACTGGGGGAGATCTACGCCAGCATATAGCGCTGGCAATGGCATGTATTACCTCTATAACGTACCTCCAGGCGTGAACTATCTCGAGGTTTGGACTTCGAGAGACCCCACCGCGCGACCGATGATGTACCCAATTCGGGTGACCGAACCCTACACTGATATACCCCCGATCGTCGTGCCCTAGGAATCGAGGGGATCGCCACCACACCCGCGCCGAGGAATCCCAGCCGCAACCTGTAATGCGTCTGGTTGTGAGCTGACATTGATCTGGCTAAAGGCCGTATCTGGGCCGCGAGTGTCCCGGTCAGCCGGTGATCACCGGGGCGGGATGGCCGGCTTCGTGAGCAGCGATGGCGGGCTCGTGCTCGAGCGTCAGGCCTATATCGTCGAGGCCTTCCAGCAGGCAGCGGCGGCGGAAGGGGTCGATCTCGAAGCCGGCGGAGAAGCCCAGGTCATCGGTGACCGTGCACTGCACCAGGTTGACGGTCACGCGGTAGCCGCTCATGTCCTGCGCGCGGCGCATCAGCGTAGCGACCTCGGGCTCCGGTAGGGTTACCGGGAGCATGCCGTTCTTCGCACAGTTGTTGGCGAAGATGTCGGCGAATGACGGCGCGATGATGGTGCGGAAACCGTAATCGCCTAGCGCCCAGGGTGCGTGCTCGCGCGACGAGCCGCAGCCGAAGTTCTTGCCGGCGATCATCACCGACGCCCCCGCGAAGCGCGGCTGGTTGAGCACGAACTCGGGTTCGGGCTCCCCGTCCGGCCGGAAGCGCCAGTCGTAAAACAGGAATTGCCCGAAGCCGGTGCGCTCGATGCGCTTGAGAAACTGCTTGGGGATGATCTGGTCGGTGTCGACGTTGGCGCGGTCGAGCGGCGCCGCCAGCCCGATGTGCACCAGGAAGGGCTGCATCAGCGGTACTCCCAATTGCGAATATCGGTGAAGTGTCCAGCCACGGCCGCGGCCGCCGCCATAGCGGGACTGACCAGGTGGGTGCGCCCGCCGCGCCCCTGGCGTCCCTCGAAGTTGCGATTGCTGGTGGAAGCGCAGCGCTCACCCGGCTGCAGGATGTCGGGGTTCATGCCCAGGCACATGGAGCAGCCCGATTCGCGCCACTCGAAACCGGCGGCGAGGAAGAGTTCGTGCAGGCCTTCACGTTCGGCAGCGCGCTTCACGTTCTGCGATCCCGGCACTACCATCGCCTTCACCTTGGGATTGACGCGGTAGCCTCGGGCGACCCGTGCCGCGGCGCGCAAGTCCTCGAGCCGCGAGTTGGTGCACGAGCCGATGAACACTCGGTCGACGGCGATGGCCTCGATTTGCTGCCCGGGCTCCAATGCCATGTACTCGAGCGCGCGCTGGGCGGCGCGGCGGTCAGAGTCGGTTTTGGCGGCGGCAGGATCGGGCACGCACCCGGTCACAGGCACGACCATCCCGGGGCTGGTTCCCCAGGTGACAAACGGCACGAGGTGGGCGGCGGCAATCTTCACGACGCGGTCGAAGTGTGCGTCGGGATCGGAGGCGAACGTGCGCCAGCGCTCCACCGCCTGGTCCCACGCACCGTTCTTGGGAGCGAAGCGGCGGCCTCGCAGGTAGGAGAACGTGGTCTCGTCGGGTGCCACCATGCCGGCGCGCGCTCCGGCTTCGATGCTCATGTTGCAGAGCGTCATCCGGCCTTCCATGGAGAGCGCCCGCACCGCCGGTCCGGCATATTCGATGACGTAGCCGGTAGCGCCGTCGGTCCCGATCTGCCCGATGATTCCCAGCGCCAGGTCTTTTGCGGTCACGCCCGGCGGAAGCGTGCCGTCCACCCACACCTGCATGGTCTTCGGTTTGTTCTGCGGCAGGCACTGTGTCGCCAGCACGTGCTCGACTTCCGACGTCCCAATGCCGAATGCCAGCGCCCCAAATGCGCCGTGGGTGCTGGTGTGGCTGTCACCACAGACGATGGTCATGCCCGGCTGAGTCGCGCCCAGCTCCGGCCCGATCACGTGCACGATGCCCTGGTCGGGAGAATCAATATCGAAGAAGGGGATGCGGAACTCGCGGCAATTGCGCCGCAGGGTCTCGATTTGCAACGCAGAGATCGCATCAATGATCGGCAAGTTGCGCGGCGTGGTGGGAACGTTGTGGTCCACGGTGGCCAGTGTGCGCAGCGGCTGGCGCACGCGGCGCCCGGCAGTGCGCAAGCCCTCAAAAGCTTGCGGCGACGTGACCTCGTGGACCAGGTGCAGGTCGATGTAGAGCAGTGGGGGCTGGTCGGGCGGCGCGCACACGACGTGCTCATCCCAAATTTTTTCAAAGAGGGTGCGCGGGCGGATTTTCGCCGCAGTCTGGCTGGCCGCGCTTTCAGACAGCGTGGTAGGCATGGCGCCGGTCCATGACCTCCGCAAGCGCGTTCTCGACAGCCCTGCCCATCTCGCTGGTGTTGGCCTGATACTTGACGCGCCCGCGGTTGAGGTCGGGCGTACGGTAGCCGGTGATGAGGGCCTCGCGGATGGCGGCCTCGATGTCCTGCGCGCCCTGCTCCAGGCCCGCGCTGTAGCGCAACATGAGGGCGGCGGATGCGATCGCGCCCAGGGGATTTGCGATGCCGCGTCCGGCGATGTCGGGGGCCGAACCGTGCACCGGCTCATATAGGTCCACCGTCCCGCCGATGGTCGCCGAAGCCAGCATGCCCATTGACCCGCTGATTACCGCCGCCTCGTCGGAAAGAATATCGCCGAAGAGGTTCTCGGTGAGAATCACGTCGAAGTGGGCGGGGTTGGTGACCAGGCGCATGGCGCAGGTATCAACATACATGTGCTCGAGGCGCACGTCAGGGAACTCTCGGCCCACGCGCGTCACCACCTGGCGCCAAAGCTGCGAGGTCTCCAGGACGTTGGCCTTGTCCACGGAGGTGACCTTGCGTCCGCGGCGGCGAGCTTCGCGGAAGGCGACGCGCGCTACCCGCTCGATCTCGTCAGAGGTGTACGCCATGGTATTGAACGCACGGGGCACGCTGCCGCCGTTCAGGCCGCGCGGATCGCCAAAATAGATGCCGCCCAGCAATTCGCGCACGATCAGGATATCAGCGCCGCGCAGGATCTCGGCGCGTAGCGGGGAGCATTCGGCGATGCTGGGATAAGCGATCGCCGGACGCAGGTTGGCGTAGCCGCCGAGGGCGCGCCGCAGCGCCAGCAGTCCGGCCTCGGGGCGCTGCGTGGCCGGCAGCGTGTCGAACTCGGGTCCGCCGACTGCGCCCAGCAGCACGGCATGGCTTTCCATGCATGCTTGTAATGTGCACTTGGGCAGCGGCGTGCCGAACTGCTTGATGGCGGCGCCGCCGATGGGCCGCTCATCGCAGTGGAATTCGTAGCCGTAAGTGTCCAGCACGGTGCGCAGGATGCGTACGGCCTCCCGCGTCACCTCTGGTCCGATTCCGTCTCCGGGGAGAACAACAATTTCGAGCCTCATGGGAACCTCAACTGCTCGATGTATCCGGGGCTGAAGCCCCTCTTCAAGCCGACGTATTCGCGGGCCTAAAAGGCCCGCACTCCCACCGCCCCGACGCCTACGCCATGCCAGCCGCGCGCGGCGCGGCCGGAGGTTGCGCCGGGTCTGGGTACGACGTGATGCCTGCCACCGCAATCTCCTCGCCGATGATCGTCAGCAGGTGCTGGTCTTCGACTGTCTTGATCTCGTCGGCCAGCGCGACGAAGCGCTTGTACACACGGTCGAGATCGCGGCGCTCGAACTTGTATCCGAGCTGCGCGCATCTGAGGCCGAGAGCGTGCCGGCCGGAATGCTTGCCCAGGACCAGCTTGCTCTCCGGTACACCCACCGATTGCGGCGTCATGATCTCGTAGGTCAATGGGTTCTTGATCATGCCGTCCTGGTGAATACCGGCCTCGTGGGCGAACGCGTTGCGGCCTACGATGGCTTTGTTGGGCTGGACCGCGACACCGGTGATTTCGGTGAGCAACTGGCTCGTGGGATAGAGCTGCTCGGTTTGGATGCCGGTAGTGAACGGCATGACGTCGTTGCGCACGTGCAGCGCCATCACAATTTCTTCCAGCGATGCATTGCCGGCGCGCTCGCCGATGCCATTGATGGTGCACTCCACCTGGCGCGCACCCGCTTCGACTGCCGCCAGGGAGTTGGCCACAGCCAGGCCGAGGTCGTTGTGGCAGTGGGCGGAGATAGTGAGGTCCTCGCGGTCGCGCACACGCGCGCAGATGGCACCGATGATTCGCCCCATCTCGCTGGGCACGTTGTAGCCCACCGTGTCGGGGATGTTGATGGTGGTGGCGCCGGCGGAGACCACCGCCTCGATGACCGCATGCAGGAAATCCGGCTCGGTGCGAGTTGCGTCCTCGGGAGAGAACTCAACGTCGTCACACAGGGTGCGGGCAAAGTGCACAGACTCGGCCGCCTGGCGGAGGCACTGCTCGCGGCTGATGCGCAGCTTGTACTGCAGGTGAATTTCGGAGGTAGCGAGAAAGACGTGCAGGCGGGGTCGCGCCGCGCCGCGCACCGCCTGCCAGGCGCGGTCAATGTCGGCCTGGATGGCGCGCGCCAAGCCGGCTATTTTGGGTCCGCGGATCTCCCTGGCCACGGCCCGGACCGCTTCAAAGTCTCCGTCGGAGGCAATGGGGAAGCCGGCTTCGACGACGTCCACGCCCAATCTTTCGAGCTGGCGCGCCAGCACGAGCTTCTCTTGCAGGTTCATGCTGCTGCCGGGCGACTGCTCGCCGTCGCGCAGCGTAGTGTCGAAGATGGTGATCCGCCGTGATTCCATCGCAGCCTCCCGCCGCAGCCTCCCGCGGAAGTTAACAGGCTAAGGTGAGGGCCGGGGAATGATAAAGCAAGATTATAATTTCTTGATAATCATAAGCATAGATTATGCTATAAGGCGAACTTGTACCGCTCTAAGCTCCACCAGGTGTATGCCATGGACCTGTTTCAGCTGGAGACCTTCCTGACCGTGGCCCGCGAAGGCAGCTTCTCGCGCGCGGCCAAGAAGCTGTTCCGCACCCAGCCTGCGGTCAGCCAGATGGTGCGCAAACTGGAAGATGAGATCGGCGAACCGCTGTTTGACCGCTCCTCACGCGACGGCATCCTCACCGACGCCGGCCGCGTCCTTCAGGACTACGCCCAGAAGCTGCTAAACATGCGCGGCGAGGCCCTGCTGGCGTTGGACGAGCTGAAGCAGATGCATAAGGGCAAGCTGGCGGTGGCCGCCAACGAATTCACCTGCCTTTATCTGCTGCCGGTTCTCGACGAGTTCCGCCGCCTCTACCCTATGATCAAGGTGGCGGTGCAGCGCTCCCTTGCCAGCCGCATCTCCGATGAGCTGCTCAGTCACAATGTCGAGCTGGGCGTGCTCACCTTCCGGCCTGAAGATCCAGTGCTGAAGTCCATCGTGGTGTACCGCGACGAGCTGGCGTTCGTGGTTCCGCCGCGGCACCCGCTGGCGTCAGCCCAAAGGGTGCGCATCCGCCAGCTCGGCGCTGAGTGCTTTGTCGCCCACAACGTGCCTTCCCCGTATCGGCAGAAGGTGCTCGAGACCTTCCGCAAGCGCAAAGTGCCGTTGAATATGCCGGTTGAGCTGCCCACCATCGAGGCCATCAAGAAGTTTGTGGCGTCGGGAAACGGCGTGGCGCTGATCCCGGCAATCTGCGTGGAAACGGAAGTATCTCGTGGCGACCTGGTCCGTATTCCTGTCAGCGAACTGGCGCTGGAGCGCAAGCTGCGGCTGGTATACCGCAAGAACGCCAGCCTGTCGCATGCCGCCCGCGCCTTTCTGAAAGTGGCGGAAACCTTCGCCAATCAGAAGGGCGGCAGGTATCTGTTCCAGCCGGAGCGATGAAGGTCAACACGAAGGACACGAAGGCCATCCGTATTGCTGCTATATCGCGTCGGTCCTTAGTTTCCGGCCTGCGCGCGCAGCATGACCCAGCGTCGCAGTCCCGTGCGTGCGGCCTCCGAAATGCTGGTGAAACGGATACCGGCACGGCCTTCGGCGTCGGCCCAAGCGATCTCGCCCATGGCCTGGATAGGCGCAGTCCAGCCGGGGAGCTGAAAGCGCACGCGCACCATCTCGTCTTCTACGATGGGATCAGCGAGGCAGACTCCGATTCCGCCTTCGCTAAGATTGAAGGCGATGGCGGAGCGGCTGGTGCCGCCGCAGGTCACGTGCACCGGAACGGGAAACGGGAAACGCGAATGGCGACGCTGGTCCTGTCCCAGCATGGCATAGGCACGGCGCATCTCGCGGCGGACGGCATCAAAGGAAAGCGGTTTTCGCAAGATGCAGTTGGCGCCCATGCCGACAGCTTCGGCGCTGCTGGTTGTGCCGTGGAGAACGGCCACAAGAAGGGAAGATTGGTTGAGTGCGGTCTGGCGCACAGACTTGAGCACGGAGGCGCCGGCCTGGGTGTCATCGCAGTCGACCACCACGGCTTCGTAACGCCGCTCCTGCAGTTCCTGATGCGCGGCCCCGGCCGCATCGCACAACCGCACTTCGAGCTGCATCTCGCTGGCCGTGCGACGTAGCGCCGCGACCAGTTGCTCGTCGCGCGAAAGCATCAGCCACTGCATTCCAGAGTTCTCCTTACGATCCAAATCTTGCCCACGTGGGCCAAAAGTCCACTATTGCACCGGCAGCGGGTCGTTGTTCCACAAGCGCTCTGGGACGGGAGCGGGGACGTTAGGCCGTTCCGGCAGCGCCTCGATCAGCCGCTGGGTATAGGAATGCTGCGGGCGATTGAAGATCTGCCCGGTGCTGCCACACTCCACAATCTCGCCCTCGTGCAGGATCGCGATGCGGTTGCAGATGGAGGCCACCGAGAGCAGGTCGTGCGAGATGTAGAGAATACCCATGCCCAGCTCGCGGTTGAGCTTGGCAAACAGGCGGAGGATTTCCGCCTGGGTGATCACGTCCAGGGCGCTGGTTGCCTCGTCGGCGATGAGCAGCGAGGGATGGTGCAAAATCGCCATGGCGATGAGCACGCGCTGCGCCTGCCCTACGCTGAGTTGCGACGGATAGCGTCCCTGGAATTCGTCGCTGGTGGGCAGGCTGACGCTGGCGAGCGCCTCTTGAATGGCCTGGCGGCAGTCGCGTTTGGACCCGCGCGCGTGCGCCCGCCAGGCTTCGGCGAGCTGAGTGCCGATGCGCAGTGCCGGGTTGAGCGATGACAGCGGGCTCTGCAATACCAAGGCGATATCGCGCCCGCGCACGCCGCGTAGTTCGCGCTCGCGCATGCGCATCAGGTCATCGCCCTGGAAAAAGATGCTGCCTTCGGCCCTGCCGCCTTTCAGTTCCAGCAACCGCATCATCGCCAGCGCGAGCGTGCTCTTGCCCGAGCCGCTCTGTCCTACCAAGCCCAGGATCTCTCCGCGGCGCATTTGCAGGAACAGGTTGCGCAACACCGCGGGCTTGTTGCGGTAGCTGACCTTAAGACAGACGGAGAGAAAGAGTTCGCCGGTCTTCATCAGCGCTTGCTCGCAATCTCGCCGGCCACCTTCAGCCGCTCGACGTTCCAGTAAGTTTGCGGCCGCAGCACCACCGGCACTGCGCCCATCACCGCCGGCGAAATCGCCGCCAGCGCGTTCTTGTTGACCAGATAGATGAAGGGCGCCTGCTCCCAGACGATCTCCTGAACACGGTCAAAATGGCCCTTGCGCTTATTGGCATCGATGGCCGAGGCCTGCGCGCGCATCAAGCGGTCCACTTCCGCTTCCCAGGCGGTCGCCGGAGTCTTCTGCCGCGGGTTCCACTGGTGGTTGTCGGCTGAGCTGAGCCACACGTTCATCTGTGAGTTGGGGTCAAGATCGGTGTTCACCAGTCCCAGCAGCGCGGCCTCATAGCTAAACGATTGGGTGATGCGCTCGATGAGCGACGGAAAATCCAGCGTTACCACGTTGACCTTCATGCCAACCGTGGCGAGGTCCTGCTGGATCATGGCCGCCATGCGTTCCCGTTCTTTGTTCCCCGAGTTGGTGATCAGGGAGAACTCCACCGCATTGCCGTCGCGGTCGCGCAGCGTCTTGCCATCCATGCGGAAGCCGTCCTTGTTGAGGACGCGCAATGCGGCATTAGCGCCGAAGGTGTGGGGCTGCAGCTTGGAGTTGAACCAGAAGCGGTTGGCCGGCGACACCGGTCCTACACCCGGACGCGCATGCCCACGGTAAACCACGCGGCACAGGTCGTCGCGATTGATGGCCGATGACACTGCGCGGCGGAAATTCATCGAGCGGAACCAGGCACGCTTGTGGGCAGCAATAGGCGCGTTCGCCACTTGGTTGAACCACATCTGCTCGGCATCCAATCCGGGCCCGGCGTCGCGCACCAGCGATGGCGAACTCGCCGCCAGGCGTTCATAAGACTCGCTGTCGATGGAGTTGATGAGGTCGATCTCTCCGCGGCGCATGTGGAGCGCCTCAATCTCGCGATTCCCCTGAATAGTGAGCCGCACCGAATCCAGGTAGGGAAGCTGGCGACCGGCGTGGTCCTTTTTCCAGTAGTTGGGATTGCGCTTCAGCAAGAGGTACGCACCCGCCTTGTGATC
>DASYTX010000314.1:0-8246 GCA_036001865.1 Terriglobales bacterium | reverse complement strand
TACCTGGTTTTCGCCGGCCTTGTCTACCTGTTCCAGCGCAAATTGCAGTATTTCCCAGATCCCGCCAGCGTTCCTCTGCCCCATGACCCAAAATATCGCGGGATCCAAAATGTGAACCTTACCACGACGGACGGCCTGCGTGTCTTTGCTTGGCATTGGCCGGGAAGCCTGACCGCGACCCTGGTCATTTTCCACGGAAACGCCGGACACAGGGGCCATCGACTGGATTGGATCGAAGCTCTCCACAGCTTGGGTTATGGGGTTTTTGCCCTCGACTATCGTGGATACGGCGGAAGTGAAGGTTCCCCCACCGAGGAGGGCCTTTACCGCGATGCTGAAGCGGCTCTGCGATGGCTCGGGGAACAAGGGATCCGCGATCTCGTGTACTTCGGTGAGTCTCTGGGGTGCGGGGTGGCGGTTGAGATGGCAAAGCGGCAGCCCCCGGTGGCGCTAATTCTTCAGTCAGGGTTCTCCTCCGCCTTGGACGTGGCCCGGAAAGCCTATCCCTATCTACCCGTCCGGCTGTTGATGAAGGACCGCTTTGACTCGAAGCAAAAGATGGCGACGATTCTCTGTCCGGTCCTGTTCATCCATGGCGAGCGGGATTCAGTCATTCCTCTGAAGCTGGGTCGGGTGCTCTACGAAGCGGCCAATGAACCCAAGACGTGGTTCCCCATTGCCGGGGCTGATCACAACGACCTCCCCGGCGTGGGAGGAAAGACTTATCTGGACGGGATCCAGGGATTCCTGCAACGTCAAGTAAGGGGCCGGCAGCTAAAAGCAGAGTGAACGGAAACGAAACGCAGTATGCACCGCGTGAGGAATCCGAACTTTCATCGAAGACCATTTCAGCGCTGCAGTCGGAATTCGTTGCGCCTTCCAACACGTATTCGTTCGCGTCACTGGTCCACACCGGCCGTAAATGCTGGCTGCGCCCACCTCTTCGGCCACATCGAAGTCACCGATGAGCCCAATCAAGGTTGCAGTGATCCGGCCCTCGGAGCGATAAACCGCGTCAAACACAGGCTGACATATATCATCGCATACTCTGCAGCTCGTGGGACTTCAACCTGATTTTGCGGCAGCCTTCGAAGGAACCTTTTAGATGCGTTTGATCCGCAGGACGACGTCCACAGCGTGGTGGGGAGTTGTGAACATCCAGCTTCCTCGCCGGGCGGCCAAGATGTCCCGCGAATGATAAAACATGGAGCAGGGAGACCGGACCGACCCACTCCGGTTTGTAACCGTCCCATTAACCACCGGAACACTCGTGACCTAACACCGAAACCTGGAATCGCCCTCGGACAGCTTAACGCATTGCCCGCCGAGAAACTTTTTTGATACATTTCGAGCTATTTGGAGGCACACTATTCAAGGGACTCCCATGGCAGTATTGAACCGGAGTTTGATGTTGACTTTCCTACTTGCCTGCCTTGCCGGCGTGTTGAAAGGCCAGGCGAGCGATTCGTATACCATCCGCACCATTGCGGGAGGAGCTTCCCTCGAAAACAAAGGTGACGGACAACCTGCCACTTCAATCTTCATTGATCCGGGTGGTCTAGGGCTGGATGGGGGCGGAAATCTGTATATTACAGATTTGTTCAAAATTCTGAGGATAACGCCAAACGGGATTGCCACTCGGTACGCCGGAACCGACTATTCTATAGGCTTAGACTTGGATAGCTCAGGGAGTCTGTATTTTGCCGAAACCATTGACAACCGAATCCGCAGGATAAGCCCCAGCGGCGCTATCTCGACGGTTGCCGGCCGCGGTGGTTTTCAAGGGGGATATGATGGGGACAACCAGCCAGCCACTTCGGCTCAGCTCAATGGGCCAAGGGACGTGGCCGTAGATTCCCAGGGAACCATTTATATTGCTGACACGGAGAACCATCGGGTCCGCAAACTCACTTCTGAGGGCAACATTGTCACCCTTGCGGGCAACGGGACTAAAGGGTTTAGCGGTGATGGTGGGCCAGCGACTTCAGCCCAGTTGCAGTTTCCCGTGGCAGTTGGGGTTGACAGCCTAGGCGACGTCTACATTGCGGACTCGAGCAATCATCGAATCCGGAAAGTCACTTCCGATGGCATCATTAACACGATTGCAGGCGAACCCAGGTTTGGTGGTGACGGAGGTCTGGCGATCTCCGCATCGCTCAACTCTCCAAACGGCCTTTCCCTGGACTCAGCGGTGAGCCTCTATATTGCCGACACGGCCAACTACAGAGTGCGAAAGGTCACCGTTGACGGAAGGATCATCAGCTTTGCGGGAGATCTGGCAAGTTGCAGTTTCAGCCGACTGGAACCAATACTAGCCTGTATCCATCCCGTCGGCCTTGCTCTGGACAGTGCGGGCAATCTGTTCATTTCCGAGGACGGAGGCTTCGAGCGGGTTCAAATTGTCACCAGTATTGCAGCTCCTTTGGCGATTTCCACTTCATCACCTCTGCCCGTCGGCCAGATGGAAGTACCGTACGCTACCTCACTGGTTGTCCATGGAGGTGTTTCTTTCACCTACGTCTGGTCGATCAATCAAGGACCATTTCCTGACGGCTTGCAGCTTAAGGGACTCGGTGGTGAGATCGCAGTCCTTCCGGGTAGGTCTGGGACTTTTGCCTTTGTGGTCGGAGTTACTGATGGTTCAGGTGCGAAAGCCAGCTTGCCTGTTGCCCTTTCCATTAATCCTTTGCTGCTGACTGAGCCGTTTGTCATCAACACCGTCGCCGGAAATGGTCCAGTGGCTTATTCCGGGGAAGGGTTCAACGGGGACGGAAAAGCTCTCCTGTCAAGCTTGAATTCCCCAGCCGGCTTGGCGGTTGACACGGCCGGCAACCTCTATATTGCGGACACACTTAATGACCGCATTCGCAAGGTGAGTCTCAATGGCGTGATTAGCACGGTGGCAGGAATGGGGCCGACCTTCCTTTACAGTCAGGGTTTCAGTGGTGACGGTGAGCGGGCCACTTCGGCTCGACTGAATTCTCCTCAGGGATCGTGTCAACACAAACGCTTAGGGGCTTCTGCGCTGTCTACGCGGCTCTGATCGACAACGTCACCAATGACCCGCGAACCTTGTTGGCCAGGTGATACAATTAGGGGTACGCTGCTGAGCTCGTGCTACGAAAACACGGAAACGCCAAAAACGCGAAGGTCGCCAAGAGCAGAAGTCAGGGTCCCATGAAGGGCCCTGGCGATCCGTCACGTTCGAACCACCCTAGACCGAGGCTCAAGTCAGTAGTCCCTGCGTCAGCAAGGGCCGGGCCTCAACGCAATTGAATTTTGGGAATTTGACGGAACGCTTGAGTAGAAGTCTTCCCGCCGCATCGCGGCGCTTGACAGTAGGCCGGCCTTTCAAGGCCGGTACCATGGTGCCCCCGTCGGGAAGCCGCGCCGCATCGCGGCGCTTGAATCTCGCACCCGGTTGAGGTTTGCCATCTCATCCGTCGCTCCGCGACGGGGTATGGAGTTGGGTTGCCGAGACCGGCCTTGAAAGGCCGGCCTACCCTGAGATGCCGCTACGCGGCAATGAAAATGTCCAAACTTCAGGCAAGGGCTGTCGCCCTTGATATCCCACCGATGAGCACGGGCGAAAGCCCGAAGCGCAAGCGAGGGTATAACCGCCTCGGCCCCTGGCTGGCGCGTCGGGCTCCCAAACTCACCGAGAAGCAAGAACAAAATTCTCCTTTCGTTCCGCATAACCACCTAAAACCATAAAATGGCCCTCTGAAGCCATGAGTTGGCTGGACACCACGTGGATAGCAGCTCGCCCTGGACAGTTCAGGTGGAATTTGGGTTGGCGCTCAGGTCGAACGGCGCGGATCACTGACCCAGTAACGCGGACCGGGGCCGTAGCGGGCGGCCCGGTCGCCGGGGTTCGCGAGCTTGCATCGGTCCAGCGACAGGCACCCGCAGCCGATGCATTGGGTCAGCCCCGCCCGCAGGCGCTGGAGCTCGGCTATGTGCTCGTCAATGCGGCTGGTCCAAGCGCCTGAGAGCTTGGCCCAGTCCGAGCCCTCCGGCACCCGGTCCTGCGGCAGCTTAGCCAGCTCTGCGCCCACCTCTTCTAGCGTCAGCCCGATCCGCTGGGCGAACACAATGAACGCGATGCGCCGAAGCACGGCCCGCGGATAGCGACGGTGGCCCGACCCGGCCCGTTGAGACTTGATCAGGCCTCGTTCCTCGTAAAAGCGCAGGGCCGATGCCGCGACGCCGCTGCGACGCGAAACCTCGCTGATGGTGAGTAGGTCGGCCATGGCCAAAAAAATATCACGTTTGGGTCTTGACTTCAAGTTCACTTGAACTTGTAGTGTGAATTTGACACTAATTCAACGGCCCCGGATGGGGCAAGGAGAACTCTGATGAGCACCACCGACCACCATGAAAAATCAGCGCAAAACGGGACTGTCGTCAGCGCAGCAACCGGCAATGTCGGCCCTGAGGTCGTGTCCCCGCTCGCGGCGATCGAGGCGGTCCGCGCCGAGGTCACGAGCTGGGAGGGAGTCACGACGCATGAACACCGTTTCGGCGGGATCGAGTTCCGGCTCGGGCGCCGCGAGTTGGGGCATCTGCACGGGTCCATCGCCGACTTGCCCTTCCCGCGGCGCCTCCGCGACGGGCTGGTCGCGGCAGGGCGGGCCAGACCACACCACGTCCTGCCCGGCTCAGGCTGGGTCACCGCCCCGATGCGGACGGCCTCCGAGGTAGCCGGCGTAATCGAGCTGTTCCGACAGAACTACGAGCGAGCTGCAAGCACCCTTCGACGAGAGCACGATGGGCCAGAACCAGAACGTGATTTTGGTTACCGGGGCGACCGGCAACGTGGACCGGCAGGTCGTGTCCCAACTGCTCGGCACGGGCGCTAGAGTCCGCGCGTTGACTCGCAACCCAGACTCCGCTGGCCTGCCGCACGAGGTAGACCTCGTGCGCGGTGACCTGTCCGCTCCCGATACCCTGGACGGATGCCTCGATGGGGTCGAGGCCGTGTTCCTGCTCTGGCGCTCCCCTACATCTCAGGCCGCGCCTGCGTTCGTGGAAGCGGTTGCGCAGCACGCGCGACCCAGGATGACCGCCGTTGGGTCGTCGAAGCGCTCGCCATCCGTAACGGCAAGTTCCTGGGGCCACTGTTGCCACCGGCGATGACTGCGACTTTTCCTGCGAGCCTTTTTGTCATGATATCTCTCTCTTTCAGTCCAGCCTTCAGCGTCTACAGTGCAACAAAAGCCGCTGGTCGGTCGTTCGCCCGGACCTGGGCCGTCGATCTGAAGCACCGCAAAATTCGCGTCAATGCCCTCAGCCCCGGTGCCAGGGCGTCAGGCTCACGGGTCTTGAAGCAGGCGAGGAGGTGACCGCTGCTTCTTTGATCACAAATCAGTCTGAAAAACCTCTTGAAAACAATCCGCTCATTCATTAGTATCGTGACCAATGTCACTGCGATAAGCTCGTACGAGACAATTGGGCTGACGGCGGAAGATGGCCTGCGATCTTGATTGCGGCCCCCGATTGGGAAGGACCTTTCGCAGAATTCTGAAAGTAACGGCGTGTTATCCTCATTCCTGACTGGCGAAGGGTGGTTGAACCGAAGCGTAGCGGACAAGCGGGCCTGGCATTGCAAGCTTGTTACGGAGAACAGCTTATGAGATGACTGGCTCCGACCTTTCTTCCGCCAGGCATCGGCCTAGCTGACCGCGTGGCAGCAAGCCACGGCATCTGATTCCGCGTTAAGGAGACAATCATGAACGCAACTAAGAAATTTGCAGCGATGCTCTGCGCAGCAATGCTCTGGGCAGCCGTGGCATTTGCCCAGCGGTCGAATCCATGCGATCCGCGATATCACTTCATTATTCCTTCGGACTGCACCAGCGTGGCCGAGCAGGACGGCAAGCACTGGACTGCGGCAGTCATAACATTGCTAGAGTTGGGAACCTCCAGCGAGTCAGCTTCGTAGAACATTCAGAGAGGTATACCATGCAAAACCTGCTCAGCAATTTTCGTTACGCCCTGCGACAGTTCCGGCTGTCGCCGGTTTTTGCCGCCGCGTCGGTCCTGACGCTGGCTTTGGGAATCGGCGGAACGACGGCGATCTTCACGCTGATCCACGCCGTCATGCTCCGCTCGTTGCCGGTTTCCGATCCCGGGAGGCTGTACCGGGTTGGCGATGGCGACGATTGCTGCGTAGAAGGGGGGCCGCAGGACCGGTGGGGAATGTTTTCGTTCCCTTTATACGAGCGGCTCAAGGCCGAAGCGCCTGAGTTTGAAGAGGCCGCTGCCTTCCAGGCGGGCCGCAGGCTTCTGAGCGTGCGGCGCGAAGGCGTCGAATTGGCTGCCAAACCGCTGCGCTCCGAGTATGTCACAGGCAACTATTTCTCAACGCTAGGTGTGGTCGCCCTCGGCGGACGGGTGTTTACGCCGGATGACGACAAGCCGGCGGCTCCGCCAGTTGCCGTGCTCAGCCACCGTGCCTGGCAGACTACCTTTGCCGCCGATCCATCGGTAGTGGGTTCCACTTTCGTTCTCGAGGGCCATCCTTTTACTGTGATCGGAGTCGCGCCGGCCGGCTTTTTTGGCGAAACACTGGAAAGCGACCCTCCCGATATTTGGGTCCCGGTCCAAAAGGCACCCATGATTGATGGCGATGGTGAACTGCTACACCAGTCTGTCTCGGCATGGCTGCGCATGATCGGCCGGTTGCGGGCAGAAGCGTCGGTTGACGGAATGGCACCGCGTCTCACGGGAGTGCTGCGGCAGTGGATGCAGTACGATTCCGGATATCCTGCTAACTGGATGGCGGACGTGATCCGACTGCTTCCCAAGCAGTTGATCAACGTGGTGCCGGCAGGAGCGGGTGTGGCGGTGATGAAAGAGGAGTACGGGCGGAGCCTGCAGATCCTGCTTTCGGTTTGCGGATTGGTGCTGCTGATCGCGTGCGCCAACGTGGCAAACCTGCAACTGGCGCGGTCGGTTGCGCGCCGCGGACAAACGGCAGTTCGACTGGCGCTGGGCGCCACGCGAAGGCAGGTCATTACCGAAGCCCTCACCGAAAGCGTGCTGCTCGCTATTGGTGGCGGCATTGCCGGACTTCTGGTGGCAACAGCAGCGGCACGGCTGCTCCTAGAGTTGGCCTTCCACGGTTCGCATTTCCTTCCGATCAGCACCACGCCTTCGCTTATGGTATTGGCCTTCGCCTTCGGTCTGTCGCTGTTGACCGGAATCATCTTCGGCGCGGCTCCCGCGTGGTTTGCTACGCACACCGATCCTGCGGAAGCACTGCGCGGATCGGGCCGCGGCACCAGCGATCATTCTTCTTTCGCCCGTAAGGCGCTGCTGCTCGTGCAGGCCACCTTGTCTGTGGTCTTGGTCGCGGGTGCGACGATGCTGGCGCGAAGCCTGAACAAGCTGGAGCATCAGGATTTCGGATACCAAATTCAGGGTCGGGTGGTAGTGCAGCTGCACAATCCTCCGGCCAGTTATACGCTGCCTAGGTTAGCCGCGCTCTACCGCCAGCTTGAGGAAAGGCTCAACAGTTTGCCTGGGGTGCAGGGATCCGGGCTGGCGCTTTACAACCCGCTTACCGACAACTGGGGCGAACTTATCCTGGTATCCGGGCATCCTGCTCCCAAGCTGAGCGAAGAAGCGGGCGCGTCGTGGGACCGCGTGAGCGCCAAGTACCTTCAGAATTTTGGCATACCCGTCTTGCGCGGGCGGGGCTTTACGACAGCGGACAACGAAACCACGGCACCAGTGGCAGTCGTGAACGAAGCCTTCGTGAAGCGCTTTTTCAAGAGCGACGAAGACCCGCTGGATCAGCACTTTGGTCTAGATCAGCCCCAGTATGCCGGCACATTCCGTATCGTGGGGGTGGTGCGCGACGCGAAGTTTGCGGGCTGGGGCTTGAACCGGCCGGCGCGCCCGATGTTCTACGTGCCGCTGGCTCAGAATGTTGACTATCACGACGACCTGTTGAAGAAAATCGACCTGCTCTCACATTTTATCGGGGGAATCATGCTGGTGACCCAGCTGTCCACGGGCGTACTGGAGCCACTACTGACGAGGACATTGGCGGAGCTGGATCCCGACCTGACGATTACCAGCATCAGGACCATGCAGCAGCAAGTTGAACTTGCATTCGATCGGGAGCGCGCCGTTGCCAGCCTCGCCGGCTTATTCGGGATTGTAGCTCTTCTACTGGCTGCCATCGGACTGTACGGCGTCACGGCCTATACCGTTGCGCAGCGAACCAACGAAATCGG